>NZ_JBFBIV010000013.1:0-146311 GCF_040702025.1 Streptomyces sp. NPDC088194
TCTCGCCGCCCTCGAACTGGTACTTGCCGTCCTTGTAGAACTCGGACGCGGCCACGTCGAGCGGAGGATCTGGGCGCCCGGCGCCTCGCTGACGTTCAGGGCCCGTTGCAGGTGGTGGGCGAGCAGGAGGGCGCCGGCGCCGGTGGGACCCGGGCGGGGGGACGCGGTGCCGTGGTGTTCGGCGCCGACGACCCGTCCGGCCGCCTCGTCGGACCACGCCCAGGCGTAGTGGCGCTCCTCGGCGTCGCCGGCCGGCAGCGCCTCGACCAGCGCCGGAGCGGCGTACTGCCGCAGGGCGCACGGCGCCGCCCAGCCGGCCAGCGCGGTGACCCAGCCGAACTCCCCGTCGTGCCGGGCGAACACGTCGCCGAGCGAGGGGATCTCCAGGATCTCCAGGTCGAGCAGCCAGGCCGCGCCGATCAGCGCGTGCGGGGCCAACTCGCGGCCCGGTACGGAGCCCGGCCCCGCGCCCGGCGCGGCGGGCCGGCCGGGCCGGTGCACCTCGACGGCGCCGCGCTCCGGGTCGTCCACGAACACGGTGTGCGGGCAGCCCAGCCGCGCGGCCAGTTCCTGGCGCGAGCGGCGGTCGGGATACGGCCGCCCGTCGCGTACGACCGCGACCTCGCTGCCGTGACGGCGGTCGGGGCCGCACAGCACGGTCAGCACGTCGACACTGGTACGGGTGGCTGGCACGGGAGCATTCAACCAGCCCGGACCGTACCGCGGTCACCGGTCGTGTCGCGTTGCGGGCGGCGGGCCGGGCCGGGACAGTGGGCCCATGACACGGACGGCGGCAACGGACCCGGCGGCCATGCTCGCGGTGGCCCTCCAGGAGGCGCGGGCGGGGCTGACCGAGGGCGGGGTCCCGATCGGCGCGGCCCTGTTCGGCCCGGACGGCGACCTGCTCGGCCGCGGCCGCAACCGCCGGGTGCAGGACGGCGATCCGTCGGCGCACGCCGAGACCTCGGCGTTCCGCGCGGCGGGGCGGCTGCGCGGATACCGGCTCACCACCATGGTCACCACCTTGTCGCCGTGCTGGTACTGCTCCGGCCTGGTGCGGCAGTTCGGCATCGGCCAGGTGCTGATCGGCGAGGCGCGCACCTTCCACGGCGGCCACGACTGGCTCGCCGAGCACGGCGTGCGGGTGACGGTGCTGGACGACGACGCGTGCGTCACGCTGATGCGGGACTTCATCGCGACACGGCCGGAGTTGTGGGCCGAGGACATCGGGGAATAGCCCGGCGGGAGGTCCTCGGCGGCACGGGCGCCGGACCGCCCGGATACGTCGCGGGGCGGTCCGGCGGCCCGACCTGGCTACCAGCGGCGGTAGTTGACCATCCGTCAGGTGCAACGCGCCTGTCAGGCGAAGGCGTTCACGCCGGTGAGTTCGGCCGACAGGGTCCACAGCCGGGCCGCCTGCTCGGGGTCGACGGCATACTCCTTGACGCCGGTGCGGGGACCGTCGGGCACCGCGACGTCCGCGATGTCGCAGTCCTCCAGGTAGACCCCGCCCTTGCCGTCGAGTTGGGGTGAGGTGGCGGCGAAGACCTGGGTGGCGGCGCCCTGTTCGGGTGTCTTGAAACCCTCCGGGTTCAGCGGGTTGCCGTCCTCGTCGATCCAGCCGCGGTCCACCATCTCCTGCTGGGGAAGGTGGCGTTGGAGCGGGGTGAGGATACCGCCGGGGTGCAGCGCGAAGGCCCGCACGCCGCGGTCGCGGGCGAGGGCGTCGAGCTGGACGGCGAACAGCACGTTGGCGGTCTTGGCCTGGCCGTACGCCTCCCACTTGTCGTAGTCGCCCTGCTCGAACCCGAGGTCGTCCCAGCGGATCGCGGAGTAGTGGTGACCGGCGGAGGAGACCGCGACGACCCGGCCGCGGCCCCGCTCGATCGCCGGCCACAGCCGGTTGACCAGGGCGTAGTGGCCGAGGTGGTTGGTGGCGAACTGCGCCTCCCAGCCCGGGCCGACCCGGGTCTCCGGGCAGGCCATGACGGCGGCGCTGTTGATGACGAGGTGGATGTCGCGGCCGGTGGCGAGGAACCGCTCGGCGAACTTCTCGACGCTGCCGAGGTCGGCCAGATCCAGTTCCTCCAGCTCGACGCCGTCGATGCCGGCCAGCGCCTCCCGCGCGGTGTCGGGGCGGCGGGCCGGCACGACGACGTGCGCGCCGGCCGCGGTCAGCGCGCGGGTGGTCTCCAGGCCGAGCCCGGAGTAGCCGCCGGTGACGACCGCGAGCTTCCCCGTCAGGTCGATTCCGCGCAGGACCTCGGCCGCGGTGCTCTCGGCGCCGAATCCGGATGCGATGGGCTGCTGTGGTGTGGTCATGGCTTCGAGGCTAGGAGCTGGAGTGCTCTCCAAGGCAAATGGCTGCGCGGCATTCGAGCCGAACGGCGGCGGGTTTCACCTCTTCCGCCGCGTTCAGCCGCTGCCGGAAGCGGGCGCGGTTCCGTGTCCGGGCGCGCCGCCCGGACCAGGCGCGCCGCCCGGACCAGGCGCGGCGCCCGGACCAGGCTCAGCGCCCGGACCAGGTGCGGCTCCGGGATCAGGCGCGGCTCCGGCAGGGGGCCGGGACAGCACGGCCGTGGCCACGTACGACACCACGACCGCCACGATCACCAGCGGCATCACGGTCAGGCCGTCCTTGCCGATCAGGAGGGTGGCCAGCAGCACCGACGTGAGCGGCAGCCGCAGCATGGCCACGCTCATCGCCCCCATCCCGGTGGCGAAGGCGGCGACCAGCGGCAGGCCGGGCAGGTGCGACATGAGCACGCCGCCGGCCGCGCCGACGAACAGGGCCGGGAAGATCGGGCCGCCGCGGAAGGCGCTCAACGACGCGGAGTACGCCAGGACCTTGCACACGACCAGCAGCGCGAGCGTGCCGATCGAGAACGTGGCGGCGTCGCTGAGCAGCGGACCCATCGCGGTCTGCCCGGAGTAGAGCACATCGGTGGCGGGCTTGCCCGAGCCCTCCGCGTAGGCGATGGCCAGGCCCGCGACGACCAGGCCGAGCAGCACGGTGAGCGGCAGCCGGTGGCCCTCGACGTGCCGGCGCAGCCGCCGCGCGAGCCACCGGAGTCCGGCCGCGATCAGTGCCGCGGCCAGCCCGATCAGCAGCGCCCAGCCGAACTCGGCCGCGGTGGGGTCGGCCGCCTTCGGCACGTGCGGCAGCTTCAGGGAGTACGTCCCGAGGCCCGTCCACGAGCCCATGCCGACGAAGATGAGCGCGCCGATCCCGGACGCGAGCAGGCCGGGCACCAGCACCGGGCCGAGCATCGGACCGCCCAGCCCGGCCGCCTCCATCAGCAGGAACGCACCCAGCAGCGGCGAGCCGAGCAGTGAACTGACCGCGGCGAAGCTGCCGGTGGCGCCGACCACCGCGTACGTCCGCTCGGGCAGGCCGGGCCGCAGCAGCCGGATCGACCCGGCGGCCAGCCCGCCGCCCAGCGCGAGCAGCGGCGCCTCCGGGCCGAGCACCGCGCCGAAGGAGAGGGTGGCGAGAGCGGCGAGGAAGACGCCGGGCAGCGCGCTCAGCCCGAACGTGCCGGTCGCGGAGAACCCGTCGGTCGGCTCGTGGCCGCCTGCACCGGGCAGGAAACGTACGCACAGCGCGGTCAGCACCCCGCCGACCGCGAGCATCGGCACCGGCCACCACGGCGGGGTCCCGTCGAAGCCGAGCGAGCGGGGCAGGTCGTGGTAGATCAGCGGTTCGAGCTTCGCGGTCAGCGCGAGGAAGCCGAACGCCGCCGCGGAGATCGGGACGCCGAGCAGGACCGCGAATCCCAGCAGGGCGAGGTAGGCGCGGCTGCGCAGCAGCGCGTCCGCCTCGGCCGCCACGCCGTTCCCGCCCGAACCGGCCCCGGGCGCGCCGCCCGTGCCCGGCCCGCCACCCGTGCCACCGCCCATTCCGCCGCCCGTTCCGCCAGGTGTGCCCGCCGCCCCTGCCGCCCCGGCTGCCCCGCCCGCCATGACCCACCGCCTCACCGCCGACCGCGTTCGCGTACCCCGACCCGCCGACCCAAGCACCAGGCGCCGCCCGCCCGGCCGCCGACACCGGTCAGGTCACCCGGCGGAGCGGCGGGAGCGGGCCGAATGCCGCACGGACCGCGGCGCGCCCCGCGGTTCACGGCCGCTGTTCGCGACCTGCCTGGCCCCGGACCGGCACCGGACCCGCCCCGCGGTCATCCACGCGCCCGCCCGCTCCCCGACCACCCCGCCACGCACACGCACGGTGACGGCTCAAGCACGTCCCGTCCGCTACGGTGAGGCACGTGACAGCTCAGCCCGGACCCCGGTGCCTGGTGACCGGGGCGACCGGGTACATCGGCGGCCGGCTCGTCCCGCAACTCCTCGACGCCGGACACGAGGTGCGGTGCCTGGCCCGCACCCCGGAGAAACTGCGCGACCACCCGTGGGTGGGCCGGGTCGAGGTCGCGGCCGGCGACGTGCTGGACCGCGAGGCGGTGGGCGCGGCGCTGCGGGACGTCGAGGTGGCGTACTACCTGGTGCACGCGCTCGGCACCGGCGCCGAGTTCGAGCACACCGACCGCAAGGCGGCGCGGATCTTCGCCGAGCAGGCCAGGGCCGCGGGCGTGCGGCGGATCGTCTACCTCGGCGGGCTCACCCCGCGGGACGTGCCGACCGGCCGGCTCTCCCCGCACCTGCGCTCGCGCACCGAGGTCGGCGAGATCCTGCTGGCGTCGGGCGTGCCGACCACGGTGCTGCGGGCCGCGGTGATCATCGGCTCGGGCTCCGCGTCGTTCGAGATGCTGCGCTACCTCACCGAGCGGCTGCCGGCGATGGTGACGCCGAGTTGGGTACGCACCCGGCTTCAGCCGATCGCCGTCCGCGACGTGCTGCGCTACCTGGTGGGCAGCGCCGCCATGCCGTCCGACGTGAACCGGGCGTTCGACATCGGCGGCACCGGCGTGGTCACGTACCGGGACATGATGCGGCGGTACGCGACGGTGGCCGGGCTGCCGCGGCGGGTGATCGTGCCGGTGCCGGTGCTCACGCCCCGGCTGTCCAGCCACTGGGTCGGGCTGGTCACGCCGGTCCCGGCGAGCGTGGCGCGCCCGCTCGCCGAGTCGCTGCGGCACGAAGTGGTCTGCCACGAGCACGACATCGCCGACCACGTGCCCGACCCGCCCGGCGGTCCGCTCGACGTGGACACCGCGCTGCGGCTGGCGCTGCAACGGGTGCGGGACGCGCAGGTCACCACCCGCTGGTCGTCGGCGTCGGTGCCCGGCGCGCCGAGCGACCCGCTGCCGACCGACCCCGACTGGACCGGCGGCAGCCTCTACACCGACGAGCGGGAGGCGGTGGTCGACGCCTCACCGGCCGATCTGTGGCGGGTGATCGAGGGCATCGGCGGCGAACACGGCTGGTACTCCTTCCCGTTGGCGTGGGCGGTGCGCGGCTGGCTGGACCGGCTGGTGGGCGGGGTCGGGCTGCGGCGCGGCCGGCGCGACGCGGAACGGCTGCGGATCGGCGACTCGTTGGACTTCTGGCGGGTGGAGGAGATCGAACGGGGCCGGCTGCTGCGGTTGCGCGCCGAGATGCGGCTGCCCGGCCCGGCGTGGCTGGAGATGCGCGCGGGCACCGACGGCTCCGGCCGCACCCGCTACCACCAGCGCGCCGTCTTCCAGCCCCGCGGTCTGCTCGGGCACGCCTACTGGTGGTCCATCTCCCCTTTCCACGCTGCCGTGTTCGGCGGGATGGCGCGCAACATCGCGCGGGCGGCGAGCCGTGTGGACGCCTCGGAGGGCCGCGCCTCCGCCGCGAGCGCGTCGGGCCGGCTCACGAAAGGCGGCCGCACGCGATGAGCGGGTCCGCGAAGTCCGCCAAGTCCGCGAAGTCCGCCAAGTCCGCGAAGTCCGCCAAGTCCGCGAAGCCCGCCAAGTCCGCCGACTCCGCTACGGCCGGGGCGCGTTCGGCGACGACGCGGCGTGCGGTCGTGCTGTTCACCTCCGACCTGCGGGTGCACGACCATCCGCCGCTGCGGGCCGCGCTGGCCGGCGCCGACGAGGTGGTGCCGCTGTTCGTCCGCGATCCCGCAGTGGACGGCGCCGGGTTCGCCGCGCCCAACCGGCGGGCGTTCCTCGCCGACTGCCTGGGCGCGCTGGACGCCGGGCTGCGCGAGCGCGGCGGGCGGCTGGTGCTGCGGGCCGGGGAGACGGTCGCGGAGGTGTGCGCGGTCGCGCGGGAGGCGGACGCGGCCGAGGTGCATGTGGCCGCCGGGTGCAGCGGGTTCGCGCAGCGCCGTGAGGAGCGGCTGCGGCGCGCCCTCACCGCGGACGGGCGGCGGCTGCACGTCCACGACGCGGTGGTCACGGCGGTGCCGCCGGGCCGGATCACCCCGCAGAACTCCGGCCACTTCGCGGTGTTCACCCCGTACTTCCGGCGCTGGCGGCAGGAGGGGCTGCGCGATCCGCTGCCCGCACCGAGAGCCGTGCGGGTGCCGGAGTCGGTGCGCTCGGCCGCGATCGAGCCGCGCGCGGCGGTCGGCGCGGTGTCACCCGAACTGGCCGCGGGCGGTGAGGACGTGGCCCGCCGGCTGCTCGCCGCGTGGCTGCGGCGCGGTGTCGGGGAGTACGACGCGCGCCATGACGACATGCCGGGGGACGCGACGTCGCGGCTCTCCCCGCACCTGCACTTCGGCACGCTCTCGCCGGTCGAGGCGGTGCGGCGGGCGCTGGCGAAGGGCGGGCCGGGCGCGGAGGCGTTCGCCCGGCAGGTGTGCTGGCGCGACTTCAACCACCAGTTGCTGGCCGCCCGTCCGGCGGTGTCGGCGGCCGACTACCGCACCCGGCACGACCGTTGGCGTACCGGGGCTTCGGCGGAGGCCGACGCGGAGGCGTGGCGGCAGGGCCGGACCGGCTACCCGGTGGTCGACGCGGCGATGCGGCAGCTGCGTACGGAGGGCTGGATGCACAACCGGGGCCGGCTGCTGACCGCGAGCTTCCTGACCAAGACCCTCTACCTGGACTGGCGGGTGGGCGCCCGGCACTTCCTGGAGCTGCTGGTCGACGGCGACATCGCCAACAACCAGCTCAACTGGCAGTGGGTGGCCGGCACCGGCACCGACTCCCGCCCCAACCGGGTGCTCAACCCGCTGCTCCAGGCGAAGCGGTACGACCCGGACGGCAGTTACGTGCGCCGCTGGGTGCCGGAGCTGGCCGGTGTGGCGGGTGCGGCGGTGCACGAGCCGTGGAAGCTGCCGGCGCGGGAGCGCGCGGGGTGCGGCGACTATCCCGAGCCGATCGTCGAACTGGCCGAGGGGCTGGCCCGGTTCAGGCAGGCGCGGGGGCTCGGGTAGCGAAGCGGCCGGAAGTGGACCGTGGCCGGGCATGGCGGTGCCGCCGGACGGGATGCGTCCGGCGGCACCGTGGAGCGGTGAAGCGTTCAGAGCGGTGGAGCCGTGGTGCGGTGGTGCGGTGACGCCGTGGTGCGTTCAGAGCCGTGGAACGTTCAGAGCAGTGGAGCCGCGGGTCAGATGTTCCAGACCTGGAACTCCGAGAGCTGCCCGGCCGGCCAGCCGGTGTTCGCCGTGACGTTCAGCCGGAAGTAGCGCTGGCTGGTCGCGGGGAACGACAGGGTGACGGTGTTGGACGAGGTCGGGCTGAAGCTGTAACTCGCCGACGCCTTCAGGGTGGTGAAGGTGGAGCCGTCGGTGCTCGCGGACAGCGCCAGCGTCTCGTTGCGGGCACCCCAGCTCGCGGGGAGCTGGAGCACGACCCGGCTGGCGCTCTGCGCGGAGCCGAGGTCCACCTGGACCCACTGCGGGAAGGCGCTGTTGGCGCTCTCCCAGTAGCTGTCCTGGTTGCCGTCCGTCACGTTGGACGAGGGGTAGACGTCGGTGTGGCTGGACTCGCTGGTGGCCGCGTGCAGGGCCAGGTTGGCGCTCACCGTGCCGGTGCCGGTGCCGGTCAGCGGGACCGTGGTCGGGCTGTTCGACGCGTTGCCGGTGACGGTGAGGGTGCCGGTGCGGGCGCCGGTCGCGGTGGGCTTGAAGGTGACGCTCACCGTGCAGGTGCCGCCTGCCGCGATCGAGCTGCCGCAGGTGTTGGTCTGCGCGAAGTCACCGGAGGCGGCGATCGAGGAGACCGAGGCGGCCGCGGAACCGCTGTTGGTGAGGGTGACGGTCTTCGGGTCGCTGCTGATGCCCGGTGCCACGCTGCCGAAGCTCAGCGACGACGGGCTGGCGGCGAGGGTCGCCGAGGACGGCGGGGTGCTGCCGCCGCTCCCGCTGGGGAAGACCTCCAGGTCCGACAACTGGGCCTGCGTCCAGCCGGAGTTGGCGGTGATGTTCACCCGGACGTACCGCGCGTCGGCGGCGTTGAAGGTGATGGTGACGGTGTTGCCGGTGGACGGGTCGAAGGTGCGGTCGGCGGAGGCCGCCAGCGTGGAGAAGCTGGAGCCGTCCGTGGAGCCCTGCACCGACAGGGTCTGGGTGCGGGTGGACCACGCCGTGGCCGGCGGGAGCTTGAGCACGACCTTGCCGACGCTGTAGCTCGCGCCGAGGTCGACCTGCGCCCACTGCGGGAACGCGCCGGAGCTCTCCCAGTACGTCGACGCGTCCGGGTCGGTGATGTTCGTCGCCGGGTAGAGGCTGTTGCTGCTGCTCGCGGTGGCGGGCTTGCCGGCCGCGATGTCGGTGCTGCTGTCGATGCCGCTGCCGGTCAGGCCGACCGTGGTCGGGCTGTTGTTGGCGTTGCTGGTGACGGTGAGGGTGCCGCTGCGGGCGCCGCCGGTGGTCGGCTTGAAGGTGACGTTGACGGTGCAGGAGGCGCCGACCGCGACGGTGGAGCAGTTGTTGGTCTGGGCGAAGTCACCGGTCACCGCGACGCCGGAGACGGTCGCGGAGGTGGTGCCGGAGTTGGTGACGGTGACCGCCTGCGCGGCGGTGGTGGCGCCGACCACGGTGCCGGCGAAGGACAGGCCGCCCGGGTTGGTGTTGAGAATCGGGCCGGGTGCGGTGCCGGTGCCGGACAGGGTGACGGTGTTGGTGACACCGCCGGCGTTGACGGTCAGTGCACCGGTGCGCGCACCGGTCGCCGTCGGGCTGAACTTGACGCTGACCGTGCACGACCCGTTCGCCGCGATGGAGCTGCCGCAGGTGTTGGTCTGCGCGAAGTCACCGGAGGCGGCGATCGAGGAGACCGACGCGGCCGCGTTGGTCGGGTTGGAGACGGTCACGCTCTGCGCGGCGCTGGTGGTGCCGGTGGCGACCGAACCGAAGGACAGCGCGCTGGGGCTGGCGGTGACGCCGGACGGCGGGTACGGCGGGAAGACCGGGGTCGGCCACGGCCCGCAGACCGGGGTGCCGTCGATCCCGGAGTTGCCGCCGCCGTCGGTGACCGCGAAGTTGCCGCCCTCGCAGCTGTAGACCGGCGAGGGGGCGCCCACGCCGGTGGCGGTGACGTTGGTGAACTTCGCGGCGCCGCCGGTCTGTTCCTGCAGCGCGAAGGTGCCGGTGCCGGCGATGGTGACGTTGCTGAGGTTGACCCCGCTGACCGTGCCCTCCACCCACTGCACGGCCTCGTACGGGCTCTGCTCGATCAGGGCGTTGGAGACGTTGATCGGGCCGGTGATGGCGCCCTGGCTGCCGTCGAACCACAGCGCGCCCACGCCGAACTGCCAGTTCGGGTCGAGGCTGCCGTCGCGGATCATGGTGTTGTTGCTGATGGTGGTGGTGCCGACCGGCGTGGAGGTGAAGCGCTGGCCGACCTGGATGCCGCCGCCCTGCGCGAGGCCGGTGTCCTGGACCAGGTTGCCGGTCACGGTGTTGTCGTGGCCGCCGTAGATCGCGATGCCGTTGGCGAGGGTCTGCACCGAGACGGTGTTGTCGGAGATGGTGTCGTTGGCGTCGGCGCCGAGCGAGGAGTCCGCCCAGGTGGCGATGCCGTCGTCACCGGTGTTGCGGATGTCGCTGTTGGTGACCGTCGAATTGGTCACCCCGCCGTGGAAGTTGATGCCGTCGGCGGTGGTGTCGCGGATGCGCATCCCGCTGAAGGTCAGCTTGTCCATCGGGCCGTCCATCCAGGCCCCGACCTTCATGTGGTCGATCCACAGGTTGGAGACGGACGAGTTGCTCATCGCGCCGCCGATCCCGTTCACCTGCGCGTTGTCGTCGCGCTCCTGGACGTTGCCGAAGATCGCGAAGTTCTGCAGGTGGACGTTGGTGCTCGCCGGGCCGCCGGTGCCGTAGGTCCCGTAGAAGCCGGGGGCGGTGCCGGTGACGGTCGAGTACCACATGCCGGCGCCCGCGACGGTGACGTTGTTGACGCTGATGTGGCCGGGGATGTTGTACGTGCCCGGCGGAATCCACACGGTGCCGCCCGACCCGGCCGCGCTGATCGCGGCGTTGAACGCGGCGGTGGAGTCGGCCGCGCCGCTGGAGTCGGCGCCCTCGCTGGTCACCGAGACCGAGCCGGCCGGCTGCGGGAGCGCGGCGCCGACCTGTTCGAAGTCGGCGAAGTCGAGGGTGTAGGAGGACGCGCTGTCGCCCGCGTCGACCTGGAACTTGAAGGTGGTGCCGGCCGGATACGTCGTGTCGAAGAGCCGGTGCGCCTCGTCGTAGAAGTGATGCGGGTTGCTGCCCGGCGAGTTGGTGAACGGGTAGCTGCCGTAGTACCAGGAGTACGCGTTCGTCAGCGTGAAGTCCGGCTGCTTGGTGCCGTCGACGTACAGCGACAGCGGCGCCGTGTACACCGAGCCGCCCGCGGTGTCCGGGATGCTGTACCGGAAGTCGATCGAGTTCGTGGCGACCGGCGTGGTGAACGTGACGTACTTGCCCGAGCCCTGCAGCGTCACCGCCTTGCGGTAGGACGCCTCGTCGGCGAGGTTGCCGGCCGCGTAACTCGGGCCGATCACGGTGCCGTTGGTGGCGGAGTTCTCCGCTTGCACCTCGACGTAGGGAAGGTTCGCGCCGCTGCCGCCGGTGGCGACCGCCGCCGTGGCCGCGATCGCGGGCTGGAACGCGAGGCCGAGCACGCCGCCCGCGGCGAGCACCGCGGTGGTGCCTCCGACCGCGACCGCACGTCTGAGACTTCGCAGGTGTCTGAACACGTCTTGCTCCTTTCGACACGAACAGCCGGACCGGCACCGCGGCGCCGAGCGCGACCGGGTGCGGGCCGAGGAGTGCACGAGCTGGGAGGAGGGGTGGGGAAAGGGGGGAAACGCCGGTGCACCACCGGGGTTCGGGTGGCGACGCAGGGGGACCGTAACCCCTCCGACACATCGCTGCAATATCCAGATCCGTTTTCGTTGAATCTCGACTTTTACTTGCAAGATTGAGTGTGATCACTTGAGTAACCGGCCGCCGTGGCACGGGAGTCGGCGGGGTTCGCACCGACAGCGCGGCAGCGGCGCGGGGCGGCGGCGGGCGGCCGGCGGACACCACGACGCACCCCGCCCCGCACACCGCGACGGCATCGGACGTGCCGGGGCCGTTTCCTCCGCTTGCGCGAGGTCACAATCACGTGAAAACGGCCTGGCCGGAGCGCCTCGCGCCATTGACAGGCGGCTTTGCAGTGATTGTCATGGACATCAATCGAGACCGTGCCCGAGTGGCCCGTTCCGCGCGGTCCCGGACGAGGAGGTCAGCCCGCACCGTGGCACACGAAGCCGCCGGCGCAGCACCGGCCTACCGGCCGTACGCACCCCTGCCCGCGCCCGCGCGCACGGGCGGCGGCGCCGTGCGGCGCCCGCGCACCGCCCCGACCGGACGCGAGGCGCTGCTGGAGGCGGGGTGGGAACACCTCGCGCGCAGCGGCGGGTTGCTGCTGCACGGCCCGGCCGGGATCGGCAAGTCCGTGGTGCTCGACGCGCTCGCCGCACGCGCCACCGACGAGGGCGCCACGGTGCTGTGCTGCTCCCCCACCGCCGCGGACACCCCGCTGCCCTACCTGGGAGTCATCGACCTCTTCGCCCGGGTGCCCGAGGACGTGGTGCGGGCGCTGCCGTCCGGGCCGCGTACCGCGCTGCGCACCGCGCTGCTGCGCGGGCACGGACCGGTCGGGCCGTACGGCGGGCTCGCGGTGCGGCTGGCCGTGCTGGAGGCGCTGCGGCTGCTGGCCGCGCGGGCACCGGTCGTGCTGGTGGTGGACGGCTTGCAGTGGCTGGACGAACCGAGCGCGGAGGTACTGGCGTTCGTCGCGCGCCGGCTGGAGAGCACCGACGTGCGGATGGCCGCGACCGAGCGGGTGGCCGAGGACGGCCGGCCCGCCCGCGCCCGCTGCTGCCCGGCCGGCAGCGCCGAAGTCACCGTGCCCGCACTGGGGGACGACGACATCGCGCTGCTGCTGCTCGCCTCCGGCGTGACCCTGCCGCCGTCCGCGCTGCGCGCGGTGCTGCACGCGGCGGCCGGAAACCCGCTGTACGCGCTGGCGTTGGGCCGGGACGCGCTGCGGGCCGGCACGCCCTCGCTCCCCGACGGCCACCAGCCGGTGCCGCCGGAGCTGCGCGCGCTCGTGCTGGACCGGGTCCGCGCGCTGCCCGGGCCGGTCCAGGAGGTGCTGCTGCTGGCCGCGGCCGCCACCCGGCCGACCCTCACCCTGCTGCGGTCGGCGGCCGGCACCGAGCCCACCGCGGCCGCGCTGGATGCCGCGGAGCGGCTCGGGGTGGCGGCCTGCGACGCGTCGGGCGCGGTGCGTTTCAGCCATCCGCTGCTGCCCGTCGCGCTGAGCGCGGACGCCTCGGGACCGGCCCGCCGCCGCGCGCACGCGCTGCTGGCCGCCGCGGTCGGCGAACCCGTCGACGCGGCACGGCACCTGGCGCTGGCGCACCCGCAGGAGGACGAGGCGACCGCGGGTACGGTGATGGCCGCCGCGCACCTGGCCCGGGAGCGCGGTGAGGCCGCCACCGCGGCCGAGCTGGCCGCGCTCGCCGCCGGCCGGACCCCCGCCGACCGCACCGAGCTGCACGACCAACGCCTGCTGGCCGCCGCCGGGTTCGCCTGCGACGCCGGCCACCGCGAGGAGTCCGAGCGGATCGCGCAGAGCGTGCTGGACTGCTCCACCTCCGCGCCCGGCCGGGTCGCGGCCCGGCTGGTGCTGCTGCGCAACGCCGGGCAGGCGCTGCGCGACAAGGCCGCGCTGATCACGGACGGGCTGCGGGAGGCGGCCGGGGACCAGGCGCTGGAAGCGAAGTTGTACGACTGGGCGGCGCTGCGCGGCCTGCTGTGCGGGGAGTTGGCGCAGGCGGCCGAGCACGCGCTGCGCGCCGCCCGTCGCGCGGCGGCCGTCGGGGACACCGGCACGGAGGTGGACGCGCTGTCCACGCTCGCCCGGGTGCGCTCGCTGGCCGGTGAACCGGCCGCCGCCGAGGCCGCGTTGGACCAGGCGCTGGCCCGGGCCGACCACGGGCCGCGCAGTTGGGGCATCCAGCGGATGCGGGCGATCCTCACCCTCGACTCCGACCGGGTCGGGTCCGCGCGGGCCCAGGTGCTCGCGCTGCTGGGCGCCACCGGCGCGGCGGCCGACGTCGAGCAGGACGTGGCGTCGCTGGTGGCGCTCACCCGGGTCCAGGTGCGGGCCGGCGAGTGCCGGGAGGCGCTGCGGACCGCGGCGCACTGCGCCCGCGTGGTCGCCGACGCCGGTCTCACCTCCGCGCCCGCGCTCTACGCGGCGGCCCTGGCGCGGACGTTCGGCGGCGACACGGACGAGGCGTGCCGGCTCGCGGTGGAGGCGGTGGCTGCCTCGGAGGCCGACGGCGACCAGCTCTTCCTGCTGCGCGCGCTCGCGGCGCTGGGGCAGGCCGCGCTCTTCGCGGGCGACCGGCGGCGCGCGGCCCAGTCCGTCGAGTCGCTGCGCCGCGCGCTGGAGATCGGTGCCGCGATGGGCGCCGCCGACCCGCCGCTGCTGTGCTGGCACGCCGACCTCGCCGAGGCACTGGTCACCGCGGGCGAGACGGACGCGGCCGCCACGGTGCTCGGCCTGGCCCGCGCCCGGGTCACCGGTCCCGTGCCCGGCAGCGTGCTGGCGGCGCTGGAGCGCACCGAGGGGCTGCGGGAGGCGGCGGCCGGTCGGGCGAAGGAGGGCGCGGTGCTCCTGCGCTCGTCGGCGCAGCGGCTGCGCCCGCTGGAGCTGCCGGTGGAGCTGGTCCGTACGCTCACCGCGCTCGGTGCGGTGGAGCGCCGGGCCCGGCACCGTACGGCGGCGCGAGCCGCGCTCACCGAGGCGCTGGAGCTGGCCGAGCGGACCGGCGCGGCGCCGCTCGCCGCGCGGGCCCGGGACGAACTCGCCCGGGTGGACGCGGTGGTGCGCGGCACGGCGAGCGCGGCGCACCTGACGCCGGCGGAGACGCGGGTCGCCGATCTCGTCCGCGGCGGGGCCACCAACCGGGAGGTGGCCGCGGAGCTGTTCATCAGCGTCAAGACGGTCGAGGGGACGCTGTCGCGGCTGTACCGGAAGTTCGGTGTGCGGTCCAGGACGGAACTGGCCCATGTGATGGCGTCCGCGGGGCTCCGGCCGGCGTAGGGGCCGCGCCACCCGGCACCGCCACCCGCACCCCGCGCACGCACCCGGACCGAGAGCGCCCGTCACCCGCACCCGCACCCCGGGCCCGCCCCCTGCGCACGTACCCGGACCGCGAGCGCCCGGGCCCGCCGCCCCACCCCCGTATCCCCGGCGAGCCCCCGCCCGACGCCCGTCCCTCCTCCCCCTGGACCTCTGCCGGACCTCCGCGCACACCATTCCCCCACATACGGCCCACCAACTCCCCACACCTGCCACGGGAAACACATCGTTAACAGTCGTCGCAAGGGTTCCCACGCTTATGTCCGGCCCCAACCGTCCCTAGCGTGGTGGTCGTCCCGATCCGGGCACCATCCCCTCATGGAGGACCTTCGTGACGCTCCGTCTGAAACTGCTGGTCGCCGCCGCGACTCCAGCGTTGCTGGCCGCGGCCATCCCCGCCGCGTACGCCTCCGCCCCCCACGCGGACTCGGCCCGTACCTCCCTGTCCGGCGACGTCGTGCCGGGCCTCACCTCGCACGCCGTCCGCACCGGTGACGTCGCGGCCGGAAAGCAGATATCCGTCGCGGTGAGCCTCACGGCCCGGAACGAGGGCGCGCTGGACACCTTCATCGCCAACGTCAGCGACCCCCACTCCTCCTCCTACGGCCACTACCTGACGAAGGCGCAGTACGCCGCCGAGTTCGGCCGCAGCGACGCCGACGTCAAGAAGGTCACCGACTACCTGCGCTCCCAGGGGCTCAAGGTCGGCAAGGTGCACTCCGGCAACCAGCTGATCGACGCCACCGGCACCGCCACCCAGCTGAAGAAGGCGTTCGGCACCACGCTGGCGAACTACAAGGACGGCGCCACCGGCCGCACCTTCTACGCCAACACCGCCGCGCCGTCGGTGCCCTCCTCGATCGCCTCGATCGTCGGCAGCGTCTCCGGCCTCAACAACCGTTCGCTGCTGCACCACACGGACGCGAAGGTCACTCCGCACAACGGCCCGGGCGGCGGCTACACCCCGGCGCAGATCAAGGGCGGCTACAACGTCTCCGGCGCCACCGGCAGCGGCCAGAAGGTCGCGCTGCTGGAGTTCGACGGCTTCCAGCAGTCCAACATCACCAAGTACGACAGCAACTACGGCCTCAGCTCCACCGCGCCCACCGTCAGCAAGGTGGACGGCGGCTCCGGCTCGCTCGGCGACGGGCAGGTCGAGGTCGAGCTGGACATCGAGGTGCTGAACGCGGTCGCGCCGGCCGCGCAGATCACGGTCTTCGAGGGCCCCAACTCCGACGCGGGCGAGGTCGACACCTACCAGGCGATCGTGGACAGCGGCATCCCCGTCACCTCGATCAGCTGGGGCGCCGCCGAGTCGGAGCGCACCAGCGCCAACATCACCGCCGTGGACGCCGTCTTCAAGCAGGGTGCGGCCGAGGGCCTGGGCTTCTTCGCGGCCTCCGGTGACGACGGCTCCGACGACGCCGGCAACGGCGGCAAGTCGGTCGACTACCCGGCGAGCGACCCGTACGTCACGGGCGTCGGCGGCACCACGCTGACGGTCACCTCGGGGAACGCCTGGAGCAAGGAGACCGCCTGGTCCGGCGGCGGCGGTGGCGTGTCCACCAAGTTCGCCATCCCGAGCTGGCAGACCTCGGTCCAGCAGAGCGCGGGCGGCGGCAAGCGCCAGGTGCCGGACGTCTCGGCGCTGGCCAACCCGAGCCCGGGTGTGTCCATCTACTCGCAGGGCAGTTGGGGCCAGGTCGGCGGCACCAGCGCCGCGGCGCCCGAGTGGGCCGCCTTCGCCGCCCTCTACAACCAGCAGGCCACCGCGGCCGGCAAGGCCAAGCTCGGCTTCGCCAACCCGGCGCTGTACACGGCGGCCGGCACCGGCTTCCACGACATCACCAGTGGCAACAACGGCGCCTACTCGGCCGCCAAGGGCTGGGACTTCGTGACGGGTTGGGGCTCGTACAACGCCGCCACCCTCTCGTCCACGCTGCTCGGCCAGTGAGGTGACGGCCTTCGGGCCGTGAGCACGACCCGGCCCGGACGGGGTGTCCCCGTCCGGGCCGCGGGCTGTCCGGACGTACGGCTCAGCGTTGCCGGTTCAGCGTTGCCGGTTCAGCGTTGCCGGTTCAGCGCTGCCGGCTTGCCGCCTCGCGGTTCACGGCTTGCCCGCCCTACGGCTTGCGGCCGATGGCCGCGTAGACCGGGGTGCGGTCGCCGCCCTCGGGTTCGGGCCAGGGCATCGGCACCGCGAGCTCCGGGTGCCACCGGGGCGCGACGACCAGCCCGGGCTCGACGAGTTCGAAGCCGTCGAAGAACCGCGCCACCTCCGCGTGCGAGCGGACCTGCGCCGGGGTGCCGCCGGCCCGGTAGACCTTCGCCACCCCTTCGCCGGCCTCCGCGTCGAAGTCGCCGGTGACCTGGCTGATGGCGAGGTAACTGCCGGGCACCAGCTGGTCGGTGAGCGTCTTCACGATGCCGTGCGGGTCGAACTCGTCGGAGATGAAGTGCAGCAGCGCGACCATCGTCATCGCGACCGGACGGCTCAGGTCGAGGTGGGCCCGGGCCGCCTCCAGGATCTTCTGCGGTTCCCGGACGTCCGCGTGCACGTAGGAGATCCGGCCCTCGGGGTCCTGCTGGGACAGGTTCTCGGTGTAGCGCAGCACCGTCTTGCTGAAGTCCGTGCACAGGATGCGGGCTTCGGGCCGGGCGGCACGGATGACCTGGTGGTAGTTGGGCTCGGTCGGGATGCCGGTGCCCACGTCGATGAACTGGTCGACCTCCGTCGACTCGCCGAAGTAGCGGGCCATCCGCAGCAGCAGCATCCGGTTGATCCGGGCCGCGTCCTTGATGCCCGGGTAGGCGCGCTCGGCCGCGTCCACCCGCTCCCGGTCGATCGCGTAGTTGTCCTTTCCACCGAGGATGTAGTCGTACATACGCGCCGAACTCGGCACGCTCTCGGCGTCGTCCACGGTGGTGCCGCCGGTCGCCGGATCGTTCACTGCTGTCTCCCGGGTGGGTGTCGGTACGGACGGGGGCAGGTCAGGGGAGGTCGGGACGGGCCAGGAAGTCCGCCCGGCCGTCCTTGGCGGCGGCCACGAACATCGCCATCGCCTCCGCGGGGAAGATCAGCGCGGGACCGCCGGGATCGGTCGACTGCCGGACCGCGACCAGGCCGCCGACGAGCACCTTGACCTCCACGCACGCTTCGCCGTTGGTGCCGCTCCACGGGCGGGACCAGCCCTCGGCGCCGAGTGCGGCGGGGGCGTGCGGAACGTGCGGAACATGCGGAACGTGCGGGGCGTACAGCGCGGGCGGCGGGTTCATCGCAGGTACTCCTTGCGCAGGCCGTCCAGAAAGCCCTTGGTGCGTCGCCGCGCCAGCGCTCCGGTCATCAGATGCTCGAACGTCTGCCGGTAGAGCTCGACTTCGGCGCTCTCGTCCCGGTACGCGGTGCCCAGGAGGCTGTCGACGCACGCGATGTCCGGGAAGTCCGGGATCGGGAAGCGGAAGAGCGTGAACGGCCCGAACGCGCCCCGGTGCAGGCCGGCGTCGAACGGATGCAGCTGGAGCGCCACGTTCGGCAGGTCGGCGGTCTCCATCAGCCGCTCGATCTGCTCGGCCATCACCGCGCGGTCGCCGGCCGGCCGCCGGATCGCGGTCTCGTCGATCACCGCCCACAGGAACGGCGGGCTGTCGGCGCGGGTCAGCACGTTCTGCCGCTGGAGCCGCAGCGCGACCCTGCGGCGCACCTCGTCGTCGGACTCCCGGGGGAAGCCGAGCCGGATGACCGCCTCGCAGTAGGCCGGGGTCTGGAGCAGCCCGGGCACCACCTGGGGTTCGTAGCTGCGGATCTGGGAGGCGGCGCTCTCCAGGCTGACGTACACCCCGAACCTGCCCGGCAGCACGTCGCGGTAACTCTGCCACCAGCCCGACTCGTTGGCCTTGTCGACCAGGGTCAGGAAGTCCGCGGCCTCGGGCCCGGTGACGCCGTACAGCTCCAACAGGGCTTTGACGGTGGCGTAGTTGAGCGAGGTCCTGGCGCCTTCGAGCCGGGTGACGGTGGACTGCGCCACGCGGATGCGCTCACCTGCCTGCGCCGCGGACAACCCGGCCGACTCGCGCAGGTCCCGCAGCCGCCGGCCGAGCGAGATCTGCAACACCGTGGGAGCAGCACGCCGTTCACTCACGCCGATGCGCCTTCCTCTTCGCACGTGCGCCGACCGTGGTGGCAGTCTGCCACGCGTTCGGGCATCAGGCACCCTGCATCATGCACATTGCCCCTTGCGTAGTGATCGGATGCCCGCGCATAGTGAAGCCGTGACACCTGCTGTGACGCCCACTCAGCTCGCCTCGCGCGGCGGCTCGTACGACCCGCGCGGCATGCGGCGTCCGCACGACTCGTGTATCGGGACCGGCGTCCGCGGCCGGGGCGGTGCGGCCGCAGGAGGTGCGGCGACGGCGGGGCACGACTCCCCCAGCGATCCGGAGACACCATGATCCCCACCGTCCACCCCGAAGTGCAGAAGACCGTCGAGGAGTACCTCGCACCGGTCGCGGGGGTGCGCGGCGCCCTGGTGGTCGCGGCGGACGGGCTGCCGCTGTGCGGGTACGAACTGGACGACGAACGCGTCGAGCACTGGGCGGCGTTGGGCGCCACCATGATGGGCGTCGCGCGGCGGGCCGCGGAGCGGGCCGAGGGCGGGGGCATCCGGACGCTGGTGGTCGACATGCACGACGGGCGGATCGTGCTCGCCGAGGCGGGCTCCGACAGCGTGCTGGTGGTGATAGCCGCGGCGGACGCGGAACTCGACCCGGCCGGACCCGAACTCGCCGCGCTCGCGCAGCAGTTGGTGGGCATCCTCGGTGCGGGTGCGCCGGGCGCCGAGGGGGACGGTCCGTCATGACGGACCCGCGCCCGGCGCGCGTCCCCGGCCCGCGGTCCCTGCGCGCCTTAGCCGAAGGGTGCGACGCGCACGCCCGCCCCGCCGCGCCCGACCCGTACGGCCCGCGCGACGCCTACGACCGGTTCGGCCCGCACACCACACGCCCCCGGCCCGAGCCGTCGCCCCTGCCGCCCGGCCGCCCCGCTCCCGCCCAACCCCCGGTCGGCGCGGTCGTGTTCGGGCTGGCCCTCCAGTCGCTGCGCCGCGGCTCCGCGTCCGGCGCGAACCCGGTACGCGGCCGGGCCGACGCGGCCCGGTCCATCGGCGCCGGCACCCGGGCGATCACCCGCCTGGAAGGCGCGCTCGGCGGCCACGGCATCGGCCCGGACGCCCGCCACGCCCTGCTCGCGCGCTACGGCATGACCGACCCCGAAACCCGCGACGCGACCGCGCGGCTCCTCCACGCGCCCGACCCGGCGGCGCTGCACGACAGCGGCGCCGGCTGGCCGCAGCGGCTCGCGGCCTGCGTCGGCCGGGCCGGCCGGGTCCGCACCTACGCCCTGACGGTCTTCCCGCGCGTGCTGTGGACGGCCGGCTACGCCCACGCGCTGTGCACCGCCCACCGGATGCCGCCCGGCCGGTTCACGCCACCGGCCCGGGTGCCCGAGGGGGTGCCGATCACCGCGCTCCTGGACGAGATGGTCCTGTGCCACCTGTGGAACGTCGACCTCGACCCGGCCGTGACCGCCGCCCAACTCGACCACGTGCTCGGCCTCGTGGCCGGCGGCACCCTCACCGTCCGGGTGATCGGGATGCACGCCCAGCCCACCGGCGCCGCCATGATCACCGAACTCGCCCGCGCCGGCGGCCGCCACCACCTCTTCGCCGAGGAGTACGACGACTTCTCCGGCGTCCACTACCGCACCGCACCCTCCCCCGGCCCCTACCCCGGCCTCCTCGACACCGCGGAGAGCCGCGCGATGTCCCCCACCGACAGCCTCGCCGTCCTCAAGGCCGCCCGCCGCCACGCCACCCCCTCGCCCAGCGGCGGCCGTTGACCCCTGCCGCGTCTCCGGCCACCGGTGCCGGGTGGCCCGCCGGCCCGCCGCGGCCCGCCGTGGCCCGCGAACCCGCCCAGGACCGGCGCGAGCGTCGCCGTACGCGTCCGCCGGACATCGTCGCGGGGCAACGCTCAGAGCAGCGGCTTGCGTTCGGGCCACCACCGCTCGACGGCCTCGACGGTGGTGAACGGGCTCACGTTGAAACAGAGCTTCGCACCGGGTGCCAGCTCGTGGGTGGTGTTGACCAGCACCTCCAGCAGCGGGGTGAGCGCCGGGTCCAGCCGGACACCGGCGCCGATCATCACGAGGTCGTAGTCCTTCGCGGCCAGCGCGGCGCGGTACACCGCCTCGGCCGTGCGGCCGTAGTCCAGCAGGCAGAGGTCGACGGTGAAGCCGAGCTCCTCCAGCCGGGCCCGGCCGGCGGCCACACCGGCCCGGACCGTTTCGGCGTCGATCTCGGGGAACGCCGCCCGTGACGAGGGCGCGTCGTCCACCAGCGCGGGGTCCAGTCCGACGGTGAGCATGGTCGGGGACATGCCTCGATACCTCCTGTGCCTCGGGATTTCCGGCTCAAGGGTAGGCAGCGGGGGCGCCGCACGGCCCTCCCCCACTTCTGGGATACCGTTCGGCCGGTGAGTTCCCCGGTGGCCCGGCGCGAGGCCGTGCGTGACATCGAGGCGATCTGCCGTCTCGACCTCGGCTCCCGGGAGCTGCGACGCCGGATCGCCGACCGGCTGACGCGGCTCGTCCCGGCCGACTCCTACTGTTTCGGCACGATCGACCCGACGACGATGCTGATCACCGACGACGTGAGCGTCGGCCTCACGTCGGCCGCGGCCGCGGCGGCCGTGCGCAACGAGTACCTGGTGGACGACGTCCTGAAGTTCTCGGTGCTCGCCCGCTCCAAGGTGCCCGCGGGCACGCTCGGCGCGGCCACCGGCGGCGACCCGGAGTC
Organism: Streptomyces sp. NPDC088194; assembly: GCF_040702025.1. Classification (NCBI taxonomy): domain Bacteria; kingdom Bacillati; phylum Actinomycetota; class Actinomycetes; order Kitasatosporales; family Streptomycetaceae; genus Streptomyces; species Streptomyces sp. NPDC088194. Next base: position 21,365 of record NZ_JBFBIV010000013.1, read on the forward strand.
CAGCCACCGGTACCGGTCCGTGCTGCCGATGATCGACGCGCGGCACGAGCTGCGGGCGAGCTTCGTGAGCGACCGCCGGTGCTGGGGCGCCATCGCCCTGTTCCGCGGCGGTGGGCGGCCCGACTTCACCCCGGCCGACGTCGACGTGCTGCGGCGGCTGTCCGCTCCGGTGGCCACGGCCCTGCGCCGGACCGTTCACCGGGCACCGGGCGGCGACCCCGCTCCGGGCCCGGCCGAGGCGGGCGTGTTCCTGCTCGACCAGGACCTGCGGCTGCTCTCGGAGAATCCGGCCGCGAAACTCTGGCGGGACGAGCTGGTCTCGTCGGGCACTGAGCTGCCCGTCGCGGTCCTGGAGGTCGCCGCGCTGGGGAAGCGCACGACGCTGCCGGCGCACGGGCGGCTCCGCGGCGGTTCGGGCCGGTGGCTGTCGGTCCACGCCTCGCCGCTGAGCGGCGGCCCGCACCCGGCGGTCCTCGCCGTCACGATGCACCCGGCACCGGCCGCCGACGTGGCCGAGGTGCTGCTGCTCGCGTACGGGCTCACCCCGCGCGAGCGGGACGTCCTGGCGCGGGTCGTCGCCGGCCTGCCGTCCCGGGCCATCGCCGCGGAACTGCACATCACCGCGGCCACCGTGCAGGACCACCTGAAGAGCGTCTTCGCGAAGACCGGTGTCCGCAGCCGCCGCGAACTGGTGGCCACGATCCTGGACTTGTGAGCGAGCGCTTCCCTCACCTGTCCACTGTCCACAAGCGCTGACGGTTCCGCCCGGCCGAGCGGCATCATGTCGCCATGACCCTCGCGACGCGCGCGACCGCCGCGCACCCGTCCGGCGCCACGCCCGGCGCCACGCCCGGCGCCGACCCGGCCGCGTACGCGCGCGAGTTGCTGGTGGAGCGGCTCAACCGCGCGCTGCGCCGTCCCGCGGACTTCGGTGGCCTGCCCGCCATACGTTCCCTGCTCGACCGGCTCGCCGCGGACGCCGGGGACGCCGGGGACGCCGGGGCCGCGGCCGGCACCGTGTGGCTGGCCGACACGAACGCGCGGCTGAGCGACGCGGCCCTGCTGCGCCACTGCCTGACGGACCCCGAGGTGCACGTGGCCGCCGCGCAGTACGCCGAGGACGCGCACCGCCTCGGCTGGCTGCGGCCGGACCGTATGCTGCCGGCCGCCGGGCACGCCGCGCTGGTCGAGGGCGTCCTGGAGTGGGCGCGGGCCGACCGGGACGGGGCGGACGTGGTCGCGGCGTACGGGCCGCCCTCGGTGACCTTCGGGGACCCGGACCCGGGGCGGCCGAAGACCCTCGGCTACGTCGGCGCGGACGGGCGCGGCCCGCTCGTCTCCTTCCACCTCGGGCACGCGCCCGGCCGCTCGGGCCCGGCGCTGCTCGCGGCCAGGATCGGCGAGCCGGGCGATTCCCTCTTCCGCTCGGACGGCGGCAGCGAGTTCACCCCGAGCGGGGACGCGCTGCTGGACGCCGAGGGGCAGTGAGGACGGCCGTGCGCGGGGTGGGGGCAGGGGTGCGGGTCAGGTCGGGGTCCACTCGCGGAGGGTGCGGGCCAGGGCGGCGGGCTGGTCGAGCGGGAGGAGGGTGTAGCTGTCCGGGATGGTCACGAGGGTGGCGTGCGGCAGGAGTTCGGCCAGGCGGCGGCCGTGCTCCGGCGGCATGACCTTGTCCTGCTCGGCCCAGACCACCAGGGCGGGCCGGTCGTAGCCGGCCAGTTCGGCCGCGGCCTCGGTGAGCGCGCCGCGGTGCGCGGAGATGCCGCGCAGTATCCGTACGGTGTCGCGCCGGATGGCGGGCCGGGCGAGCAGCGGCTTGATCCAGCGGGCGGTGGCGGCGTCACCGCGCTTGGTCAGCCGGCCGAACGAGACCGGCAGCCGGCGCAGCGGCTTGATCCGCATCTGCTGCATGAACAGGCCGAAGAGGGCGGGCGGAAGCTTGCCGGTGGCGACGACGGTCCGGCCGGTGAGGCCGGGCGGGAAGTTGTCGAACGCGTCGCAGGAGGCGAGCACCACCCGGCCCACCTGCGGCGCGCCCGCGGCAAGCAGGATCTGGACCAGCGCGCCGCCGGTGTCGTTGCCGACGAGGGTGACGTCGTCGAGTTCCAGCCGTTCCAGGAACTCGCCGAGCAGCCGCGCGAGGCCCCGCGGCGACAGGTCGGCGTCCTCCCGCATCGGCAGCGTGTGCGCGCCCAGCGGCAGCGTCGGCACCACGCAGCGGTGGTCCGCCCGCAGGTCGGCCACGACGTCGTCCCAGAGCGAACCGTCCATCAGCAGCCCGTGCACCAGCACCACGACGGGGCCGTCCCCGCCGGTGTCCTCGTACGCGACGGGTCCGGCCGAGAGGTCGAGCTGTTCCATGGTCGGCCGCCACGTAGGGCTCCGGGTGGACCGCGACGGGTTCGGCCTGGGGCGGTGCCGGGCGGCGCGGCGGCGACACGGCCTGCCGGGGCCCGGGCCGTGCTCGTGGCGTGCCCGCCGGTACGGCGCGCGGCGGTCCGATGCGTCCGGTGCGCGGCGGCGTCCGGGTCCGGTCGGGCTCTGGCCTCCCAACGTCCCTCCTCCGTCACTCAGTTGGTGGTCCGGCGGGACGGCCCGCGGCGCCGCTGCGCCGGCAGGGCGGCGGCGCCCCTGCCACCCGGGAGCGCCCGCAGCGCCGCGAGTCCCGCGAGGCTCGCGTACCGGCCCGGGCGGGCCGCGCGCAGCCACAGGGCGTAGCCGCTGCCGCCCGCGCCCGCCACGACCAGCAGCCAGGGCAAGGACGTCACGAGCGGGTTCGAAGTACCGGTCAGGACACGGAAGTTGCACACGACCAGCACCGTGGCGGCGAGCAGCCCGGCGGCGCCCAGCGCGGGGGCGAGCCCGGTGCGCCACCAGTGGCCGGGCCGGCGCCGGTAGTAGCCGAGCACCGCGATCGAGGCGAGGGCCTGGAGCGCGATGACCCCGAGGGTGCCCAGGCCGAGCAGGGTGGTGGACATGTTCAGGTACGGGTCGAGGCCGGCCACGGCGAACACCGTCGCCACGACGGCGGCCAGCGCGGTCTGCACGGCGCTCGCCCGGTGCGGGGCGTGGTGCCGCGGGTGCACCGCGTCGAGCCGGCCGGGCAGCAGCCGGTCCCGCCCCAGCACCAGCAGGTAGCGGTTGGCGGCGTTGTGCAGGGCCAGCCAGCTCGCGAACAGGCTTGTGCAGAGCAGGAGTTGCATGGCCGTGGAGGCGGCGCCGCCCAGGTAGCGGTCGCCGAGGACGAAGAAGAGGTCGCCGAGGTGCGCGGCGGCGGTGGTACGGACCCGGTCCGGCCCGACCGCGCCCACCGCGACCCAGCTGGTGAGCGCGTAGAACGAGGCGACCAGCAGCACCGCGACGAGCGTCGCGCGCGGCACGCTCCGGCCCGGGTCGCGCGCCTCCTCGCCGTAGAGCGCGGCGGACTCGAAGCCGATGAACGACGCGAAGGCGAACATCACGGAGACCCCGGCGCCCGGGACCAGGACCTGGTGCGGGGCGAACGACACGGCGGGCAGAGCGGCCGGGCCGTGCTCGACCAGCACCGCGACGTCCAGCGCGAGCAGGATCGCGATCTCCCCGACCATGCACGCCGCCAGCGCGCGGGCGCTCAACTCGACGTGGCGGTAGCCGAGTACGCCGACCGCCGCGAGCCCCAGCGCGGCCCACACCTCCCACGCGAGGTGCAACCCGTGTGCGGCGGCGACGCCTTGGGCGAAGTACCCGAACGCGCCCAGCAGCGACACCGCGACCGCGTTGTACGCCACGACCGCGACCATCCCGGCGCCGACCGCCACCGGCCGGCCCAGGCCGCGCGCGATGTACCCGTAGAAGCCGCCGCCTTGGCCGATGTCGCGGCTGATCGCGGCGTACCCGCAGGAGAAGCAGAGCAGGGTCAGCCCGGCGAGGAGCAGGAGCGCCGGGACCCCGGGGCCGGCGCCCAGCGCGAAGGAGAGCGGCACCGTGAAGACCATCGCGGCCAGCGGGGCCGCCGCTGCGACGACGATGAAGACGATCTTCGGAGTGGTGAGGGTGCGGGTCAACCGCCCCTGGCGCGCGGCGAGTCGGCCGGGAAGGTCAGCGGCGGCGGATACGGCGTCGGGTGGCGGCAACGGCGACATACCCGGATCTTCCCGGCCCGCCCCACCGCCCGCCGCTCCTTCGCCCCGCCGTCCCACGACGGAGTGACCCCCGACCACCCCAACGCCACACCACCCGGGGCAACTCCGCGTACGCGCGGTGCCGTTCGGCCCCGCGCGGCGGCCTGCTCGGCGGCTCGCTCGGTGGCCCCTTCAGTGGCCCGCCACGGCGACCAGCACGGCAGAGGCCGTGAACAGGCACCCCCAGACGATCGGGAACCACGGCACGACCCCGGCCCGGACCCGCCGCCCGAACCGCGGCTCGTGCCGTACGGTCCCCCGGCTCGGCCCGCCCGTCGCCCGACCGTAAACCCGAGGCGGGATTCCGGAGGAGGCCGCTACCGTGAAGCCCATGCCACACGCTTCCGCGCTCCTCGTCATCGACATGCAGAACGATCCGATGGAGATCGCCTATCGGGCCGCGGAGACCGTCGCCGTGATCGCCGGGCTGCGCGAGCGCGCCGGGGTCGCCGGGGTTCCGGTCGTGACGATCCAGGACCAGGGCGGCGGGATGACAGCCGGGACGGAGGGCTGGCGGGTGGTGGCCCGACTGGCTCCGGGCGAGGGCGAGTCGGTGGTGCACAAGACGAGCCCGGACAGCTTTCTCGGCACCGATCTCGACAGGGTGCTGAAGGAGCGGGGCGTCACCGAGGTGGTCGTCACCGGGTTCGCCACCGAGATCTGCGTGGACACCACGGCGCGGCAGGCGCTCAGCCACGGCTACGACCTGGTGGTGGTCGCCGACGGGCACACGACGTCGGTACGGCCCGACGGCGGCGCGTTCGCCTCGCCGGCGCGGTCGATCGCGCACCACAACGAGATCTTCCGGCACCTCGGGTTCCCCGGACGGAGCATCCGGGTGCTGCCCGCGTCCGAAGTGGACTTCGCCCCGCCCCGATAGGCCGCCCTGCTGCCTGCGCGGGGCGGCGGGCACCGGCACGGGTTGTCGGTGGCTGCCGGCAGCATCGGCGCATGAGTATCGAGACGGTGGAGAAGGAAGACGGCGAGAAGACGTCGTTGCTGGGGTTCCTCGCGGCGCAGAGGGCGTGCGTGCTCGCGGTGGTCGACGGCCTCGACACCGAGGCCCTGACCGCATCGGTGCTGCCCTCCGGGTGGACCCCGCTCGGGCTCGTGGAGCACCTGGGGTACGCGGAGCGGCACTGGTTCCAGGAGGTCGCCACCGGCGCGGCCGAGCCGCTGGACTGGCCCGAGGACCCCGCTCCGTTGACGACACCCCGGCCGCCGGACGTGGTCTTCGCCTTCTACCGTGAGCAGTGCCGGCGCTCCGACGCCGTCCTCGCCGCCGCCCCGCTCTCGACGTCGCCGCGGGGCCGGCACCCCGGCGCTCAGGAGGACGAGGTCACCGACCTGCGCTGGATCGTCCTGCACATGATCGAGGAGACCGCGCGCCACGCCGGCCATCTCGACGTCGTGCGCGAGCTGCTCGACGGGCGGACGGGACTCGGGCCCCGGTAGCCGCCGCGCCGGGCGCCGGGCGCCGGGCGGAAGGCGCGAGCGGCACGCGGCAAGGGGCAACGGGCAAGCGGCAAGCGGCAAGCGGCGGGTCAGGCGACCCAGTGCGGGCGGCGGGTCGCGGCGGAGGGCGGGAGCCCGTCGGCGAGCGCGGTCGCCATCCGCTGCACCGCTTCCCGCAGGGTGTCGGGCTCCGCGGTGTAGGGAATCCGCAGCCGCTGCTCGAAGATGCCGGGGTCGGTGGCGAAGTACGCACCGCCCTCGATCCGTACGCCGTAGTCGAGGACGCGTTCGGCCAGGGCGGAGGCGACGGGTTCGCCGAGGTCGACCCACAACGACAGCCCGCCGGGCGGCAGTTGCCAGGTCCACCGCGGCAGGTGTTCGGCCAGGGCGGCGGTGAGGGCGGCGCGCTGCCCGCGCAGCCGGGTCAGCCGGTCCGGCGGCGGTCCGCCGTCCGCGCCGGACAGCAGGTCGAGCGCGAGGAGCTGGTCGAGCACCGAGCCGCCCATGTCGGAGGCGACGCGCTGCGCGGCGAGTTCGGTGACCAGCCGCGAGGGCGCGCGCAGCCAGCCGACCCGCAGCCCGGCCCAGTGCGTCTTGCTCATCGACCCGACGGTGATGACCTGCCCGGTGCCGCCGGGCGGCGCGTGCGAGGCGAACGGCGCGGGCGCGGGGACGTCCAGGGCGAGTTCGGTGAGCGTCTCGTCGACGACCAGCCAGGTGCCGGCGTGCTGGGCGGCGCGCAGGATACGGGCCCGCTCGCCGTCGGGCATGAGGCATCCGGTCGGGTTGTGGAAGTCGGGGATCAGGTAGGCCAGTTGGGGCACCGCCTGGCGCAGCGTGGACTCCACGATGCCGGCGTCCCAGCCGGTGTCGGCCACCGGCACGGGGACGGTGCGCAGCCGGGCGCGGCGCATCGCCTCCAGGGCGTTGGGGTAGGAGGGGTTCTCGACCGCGATCCGGTCGCCGGGCGCTGACAGCAGGCCGAGCACCAGGGTGAGGGCGTGCTGGGCGCCGGAGGTCACCAGGATCTGGTCCGGCACGGTCGCCAGTCCCCGCCGGGTGAAGCGTTCGGCGACGGCGGCGCGCAACTCCGGCAGGCCGTAGGGGTGGTAGCCGGGGGTACGGGCGTGCTCGGCCAGCCGCGGGGCGACCCGGGCGAGAGCGTCCGCGAGGGTCCGCTCGGGCAGCCCGAGGGATGCCCTGGCCAGGTCGATCGCGGTGTCGGGGAGCCCGAGCGCGCGGGTGACGCCGCGGGGGGTGCGGCCCTCGGGCAGCGCGGTCCAGGTGCCCGCGCCCTGCCGGCTGTGCGCGTGGCCGCTCGCGCGCAGCAGGTCGTACACGGCGGTGACCGTGGCGCGGCTGGTGCCGAGGGCGGCGGCCAGTTCGCGCTCGGCCGGGAGCCTGACGTGCAGGGCGATCCGCCCGTCGAGGATCAACGTGCCGATGGCGCGGGCGAGGTGGCGGTAGGCGGGCCGGGCGCCGGACGGGTCGGGCAGCATCGCGGCGAGTTGCCGGCTGCCCAGGGTCCGGCCGCCGTGCGGCGCGCCCTCCACGGGCCGGGACGGCTGCGGGCCAGCCATACCATTTCCTCCCGATTGGCCATGTGATCCAGGCCAATCACTGTACAGAATCGCCTGCGGTGGCCTCGCCGGCGGACCGGGCGGGGCCTGTGAGGTCCGGCGCTCCCCCGCGGCCACCGTCCAGCGAGGGCGGGGCCGTCTCGTGGCGGGCCCACGCGGACCGACCCGATCCCGCTCGACCCGACCCGACCCCCAGGAGGCGACCGCATGCAGGACCCCGACGACCTCGGCACGGCACAGGACGCCGTCCCCGGCACCGCGAAGGTGACGGTGACGTCGACCGCGACGGCGACCACGACCAACGGACCTCCGCCCGAAGGGCATACGGCCGCCCGCCGCACCCCGGCATCCGCGGACCGCACCGACTACGCCGACCACGCCGACCCCGCCGACCGCCCGGTGCGGATCGCCCTCATGGACGCCGGGATCGGGCTGCTCGCCGCCGCGGCCGCCGTGCGCCGGCTGCGTCCCGACGCCGACCTCGTGCTGGCCTCGGACCCCGACGGCATGCCGTGGGGGCCGCGTACCCCCGCCGACCTCGCGGAGCGCGCGCTGGCCGTCGCCGGGGCCGCGGCCGCGTACGGCCCGGACGCGCTGATCGTGGCCTGCAACACCGCCACCGTGCACGCCCTGCCCGCGCTGCGCGCCCGGTTCGAGCCCCGGCTGCCGGTGATCGGCACCGTCCCCGCGGTCAAGCCGGCCGCCGCGGGCGGCGGGCCGGTCGCGGTGTGGGCCACCCCCGCGACCACCGGCAGCCGCTACCAGCGCGCGCTGATCGACGAGTTCGCGGCCGGGGTGCGCGTCACCGAAGTGCCGTGCGCCGGGCTGTCCGACGCGGTGGAACGGGCGGACGGGGAAGCCGTCGAGCGGGCGATCGCCGCTGCCGCCGCGCGCACCCCGACCGATGTAAGGGCTGTCGTCCTGGGGTGCACCCATTACGAACTGGTCGCCGAACAGGTTCGTGCGGCCCTGCGGCACCCCGGCCGGCCGCCCGTCGTCCTGTACGGCACCGCGGACGCGGTCGCCGCCCAGGCGCTGCGCAGGATCGGCGCCCGCCCCGCACCCGGCTCCCCCGCCGCCGGCACCCTGCGCGTCGTCCACAGCGGCCGCCCTGCCGCCCTCCCCGCCGCCGCGCTCACCTATCCCGAGGGCCGCCTGCTGCACGCGGCTCCCGGCGGCCCCGCGCCCGTACCCGACCGGCGGTCCGCTCGTGCACGGTGACGCCCCGGGCCCCGGCGTCGGCACCCCGCGCCACCCCGCCCCACCGACCCCCGTACCCGCGACCGCACCGGCAGCGGCACCGGCACCCGCGCCCCGGACCCGCGCTCCGCTGCCGGCGCTCGGCTACCTCCCGCTCCGCCTGGCCCCCCGCCGCCGCCTGCCCCAACTGCTGGTCGGCCTGGCCCTGTACGGGTTCGGGCTGTCCGCCATGGTCCGGGCCTCGCTCGGCGTCAATCCGTGGAGCGTGCTCTACGAGGGGGTGCAGCGGCACACATCGCTGAGCTTCGGCACGGTCAACGGGCTGGTCGGGGCGTTCGTGCTGCTGCTGTGGATTCCGCTGCGGCAGCGGCCGACGTTCGGCACGGTCGCGAACATCGTGGTCCTGTCGTTCTCCTCCGACCTCGGCCTCGCGCTCCTGCCCCCGCACCCCGGGCTGCCGGCCCGGGTCGGCCTGCTGCTCGGGGGCGTGCTGCTCAACGGGCTCTCCGTCGCGATCTACGTCGGCGCGCGGCTCGGGCCGGGCCCGCGGGACGGGCTGATGACCGGCACCTCGGCCGCCACCAGCCGCTCGATCCGCTTCGTCCGCACCCTGATGGAGGTCACCGTCCTCGCCGTGGGTGTGCTGCTCGGCGGGAGCGTCGGGCCGGGCACCGTGCTGTACGCGGTGGCGATCGGCCCGACCGCCCAGTCGCTGCTGCCGCGCTTCGCCTACCGGACGGCGGCGGACCGCCGCCGCGACGAGGAGGAGGACGCGCGGGCCGCGCCGGTCAGCTCCGGGTGGCGGCTTCGGACCCGGCGTCGGCCGTGACGTCCGCCTCGGCCTTGACGTCCGCGCCGGCCGTGCCCTCGGGCTCGGGCCCGCGCGGCGCGGGGGGCGCCGCCGCGGCCGGGGCGGCGGCCTTCTTGCGCCGCTCCTTCAGCTCCTGGCGCAGCAGAATCCACCAGCCGACCGGCACCATGAGGGCGAACAGCCACCACTGGATCGCGTAGGGCAGGTGGACGCCCTGGCCGACGACCGCCATGTCGGTGCCCGAGCTGTCGCTGCCCGGCGCGCCGATCTGCTCGGCGGACTGGCCTTTGGTGAGCGGCGGGCTGGTCTTCACGAGTTCCAGGTAGCCGCTGAGCACCGGCTTGGACAGCTTCTTCGTCTGCTCGGTGCTGTTGATCAGCATGAACTGGCGGGGCGGCAGGCCGCCGACGTTCCGAATACCACTGATACGGGTGGTTTCGTCCAGTTGGAGCCGCCCGGTGAGGGTGACCGTCCCGGTGGGCGTCTTCGGCACCGCGGGGAACGCCGCGGTGTCGTCGGCGGGCGCGACCCAGCCCCGGTTGACCAGCACCGCGTCACCGTTGGAGATGATCAGCGGGGTGATCAGGAAGAAGCCCTGGTCGCCGTCGGCGTTGGTGCGGCGCCGGACCACGAACTGGTGCGCGGGGTCGTACTGCCCGGTGGCGGTCACCGGCCGGTAGCGCTCGCTGCCGGGCAGGTTCGCGCCCGGACGGGACAGCGTCTGGATCGGGACCGGCTTGGCGTGCTGGGCCAGCGAGATCTTGTGGTTGCTGCGCTTGGTCTGCTCGTAGCGGTGGTACTGCCACAGGCCCAACCGGCCCATGACCAGTATCAGGGCCACGAACAGGATGGTCAGCAGAATCCAGCGGCGGGTGAACACGACGCGAAGCACGAAACGACGTTACCTCCCGCCCCGCGACCACCCGCACACCGGGTGTGCCCTGCGCGGTGCCCGGGCGGGCGAGCCGAGGCCGCGGGGGTCGGGGCCGCGGGGGTCGGGGCCGCGGGGGTCGGCGACCGGGACGGCGCCGCAGCGGTCGGGGACGGGGGACGGGAAACGAGGAACGGGGGTCACCACTCCGCGTCGTCCACGGCCACCTCCGGGCGGCGCGCGGTGTCGCTGATCCGGATCAGGATGCCGACCAGCGCCCAGTTCGCGGTCACGGACGACCCGCCGTACGCGACGAACGGCAGCGTCATGCCGGTCAGCGGGATGAGGCCCATGACGCCGCCCGCCACGACGAAGACCTGGAGCGCGAACGCGGCCGACAGCCCGCCGGCGAGCAGCTTGCCGAACGGGTCGCGGGTGGCGAGCGCGGTCCGCATGCCGCGCTCGACGATCAGCGCGTAGAGCAGCAGCAGCGCCACCACGCCGGCCAGGCCCAGTTCCTCGCCCACGGTGGCCAGGATGAAGTCGGAGTTCGCGGCGAAGCCGATCAGGTCGGAGTTGCCCTGCCCCAGGCCGGTGCCGATCAGGCCGCCCGAGCCGAACGCCCACAGCGCCTGCATGGACTGCTCGGAGTGGCCGGCCAGGCCCTGCCGGCTCTTCAGGTACTCGCCCATGGGGTGCAGCCACGCCTGCACCCGCTGCTGGACGTGCGGCTCGAAGGAGTCGACGCCCACCGCGCCGCCCGCCGCCATCAGCAGGCCGAAGACGATCCAGCTGGTGCGCTCGGTGGCGATGTAGAGCATCACCACGAACATGCCGAAGAACAGCAGCGAGGTGCCCAGGTCCGTCTCGAAGACCAGGATCAGGATCGACACCGCCCACACCGCGAGGATCGGCCCCAGGTCCCGGCCGCGCGGCAGCGCAAGTCCGGCGAAGCGGCGGCCCGCCAGCGCCAGCGCGTCCCGTTTCAGCACCAGGTAGCCGGCGAAGAAGACCGCGATCACGATCTTCGCGAACTCCGCGGGCTGGAAGCTGAACCCGGCCACCGCGACCCAGATCCGCGCCCCGTACACGTCGACCCCGAGCCCGGGCACCAGCGGCAGGAGCAGCAGCGCCAGCGCGCCGGCCATCGAGATGTACGTGTACCGCTGGAGCTTGCGGTGGTCTCTCAGGACCACCAGCACCGTGCCGAACAGCGCCAGCCCCATCGCGGAGTAGAGCAGTTGACGGGGCGTGTCCGCCACGAAACCGGGGTCGGCCCGCAGCCGCTTCGACTGGTCGAGCCGCCAGATGATCACCAGGCCGAGGCCGTTGAGCAGCGTCGCGATCGGCAGCAGCAACGGGTCCGCGTACCGGGCGAACCTGCGCACCACCAGATGCCCGAGGCCCGCCAGCAGTCCGAGGCCGAGACCGTAGCTCAGCAGCCCGGAGGGCACCTCGCCGTGCAGGGCCAGTCCGGTGTCGACGTAGGCGAAGAGCGGGATCGCGACGGCGAGGAGCAGCAGCGCCAGCTCGGTGTTGCGGCGATCGGGCACGCCCGAGGCGTAGTTCGTCACCATGTGTCCCCCGCGGTCTTCCGTCCCCCGGGCGCCGCCCGCGCGCGACCCGCGCCCGGCGTCCCGCCGCCCCTCCATGATCACGGACTCCGCGGGGCCGCACGCAGTTCCCCGGGTACGTCCCCGGGCCGTCAGCCGGGGTCGGCCTCCACGAGTGCGGCGAGGTTCGCCAGCGCCATCCGCGTGCCGGTCTCGTTGTCGGCGGCGGGCACACCGTCGGGGATGCCCTCGTGCACGACCAGCACCTCGGTGCCGCCGCGCCCGTCGGTGCCCGCACCCGCGTCGGTCAGCGTGGTCGTCATCCTCATCATGCCGTGGAAGCGGGCCTCGCCCGTCTCGAACTCGAACTCCTCCACCACTTCCTCGCCGGGCACGAGCCGCACGAACCGGCCGTGGTAGGTGTCCGTGCGCGCCTCGGACTTGCCGCTCGCGGCGGGCGCGTCATAGGTGAGCGAGATCCGGAACGCGCCCCCCTCGCGGGCGTCGAACGCGTGCACCTCGCTGCGCATGCCGTCCGGCACCCGCCACTTCGCCAGCGCCTCCGCGTCGACCAGCGCCGCGTAGACGTCCGCGCGCGGCGCGTTCACATGACCGGCCACCCGAGTGGTGTACATGCCCGCACTCTACGGCCGCGCGCGCTGCGGACGGCAGTACGCGCCCCGCGTGCCGCGCCGCGTGCCTCGCCGCGGACCGGACGCCGGCGCGGCCACCGGCGGGACCACGGCGGGATCACGACACGACCGGCGCCCCGGCCCCTCAGCGCAACTCCTCAGCGCAGCTTGAGCTTCTTCATGAACCCGGCGTCCACCGCGCCGGCATGGCGGCGGAACGCCGGCAGCGGGACGTCCCGCAGCTCGCCGGTCTCCAAGTAGCTCTGCCGGCCCGCCGCGTCGTCCACCGTGCCCGCGGGCAGCGCCAGCACGCCGGGGAGTTCGCCGTGCCGCTTCGTGGTGATCTTGGCGACCCGCGCGGAGGTCCCCCGCACCGTCAGCACCAGGCAGGGCCGGTCCTTGGACCCGGGCCCGTCCTCGAAGGGCACCTCCGCCCACCACACCTCGCCCCTGCGCGGCACCCGGTCGGCGCCCCGACTCCCTTGCCCGGCACGCGACTTGGGGCCCGTACCGGCGCGCGGCTGCGGGCCCCGCGGCGGGCGCTGCCGGGTGCGCCGCGGCGGACGCCGCGACCTCGCCCGGCCGTCGATCAGCGCGGCGACCAGCGCCAGCGCCGCCACCGCGGCCACAGCCGCCCACATCCCGCCGCTCATCCCTCGCCCGCCTTCTCTTCACCCGGTTCTCCGCGCCCGGTTCTCCGCACCCGACCCCGCCGACGAGTCTGCCCCACGCCCGCCGCACGCCCCGAACCCGCACCCGGGAGCCCGCCGCGCGCCCCCTCCGTCGCGGCCGTTTCCCGGACACGGCGGCCCCCACGATGCCACGATCGCCCGTATGCGGCCCTCTTCGGCGAACGACTCGCACGGTCCGGAGCGCTACGGTCCGGAGCACCAGGACGGCTCCTGGCAGGCCCTGCTCCGGGAAGGAACCGGCCCCGTACAGGAGAGCTTCCTCGACCTGGTCAGGAACACCCGGGACTACGTCGGGTACTCCCCCGACGTCGTCTGGGGGAACCTCCAGACGCCCGCCTACGCCACCGCGATGCTCCGGTTGGTCGTCGACTTCCACGAGATCCCCGACGACATCGAGGCCGGGGTCGCCGCACGGACCGCCCGCGCGGCGTACATCGGACGCGACGGCCGCACCTTCCATGTCCTGCTCGGCGAGCAGGCGCTGCTGACGAACATCGGCGGAGCCGGCGTGATGCGCGAGCAGTTGGAACACCTCGCCGGAGCCACCGTGCTTCCCGGGCTCACGCTCGGGGTCATCCCCGCCCGCGCCCGCCTCCACGTCCACCCCGGTGACGGCTTCGCCCTCTTCGACGACCGCCGCGCGGAGGTGGAGGGTTTCCGGGGCGCCGAGACGATCACCGATCCGGCCCGGCTCGCGGTGTTCCGCAAGGCGTTCGGCCTGCTGCGGCGGTCGGCGGTCTACGGGGCGGAGGCACGCGACCTGATCGCGCAGGCGGCGGAGGCGTTCGACCGCGACGGGTACGGCCCGCCCCACAGCTGACCGTTCCTCCGGCGGCGGCTCACCCCGACCAGGCAGGGCCCACCACGCAAGGCAGGGCCCATCCGGCCAGGCAGAACCCACCCGACCAGGCAGGGCCCACCCCGGCAAGGCTCAGGCCGACAGCGCCGACCGGGCCGCCGTCAGGGCCTGTTCGCCGTAGCCGCGGCCGAAGAGCACCGTGTGGACCAGGAGCGGGAAGAGCTGGTGGAGGGGGACCCGGGAGCGCCAGCCGGCGGACAGCGGCGCGGCCTCGTCGTAGGCGGCCAGCACGCGTTCCAGGTGCGGGCAGCCGAAGAGCCGCAGCATCGCCAGGTCCGTCTCGCGGTGGCCGCCGTGCGCGGCGGGATCGATCAGCCAGGTGTCGCCGTCGGCGCCCCACAGGACGTTGCCGCTCCACAGGTCGCCGTGCAGCCGGGCGGGCGGCTCGGCGGGTCCCGCGAGGTCGGGCAGCCGGTCGCAGACGCGTTCCACGACGGCCGCTTCGGCGGGCCGCAGCGTGCCGCGGTCGACGGCGATCCGCAGGTAGGGCAGCACGCGGTGCTCGGCGTACCAGCGCGGCCAGTCGGGGCCGGTCGCGTCGCGCATCGGCGCGGTGCCGATGTACGCGTCCTCGGGGCCGCCGGGCGGCGGGGCGCCGAACGCGGGGGCGCCGGCGGCGTGCAGGGCCGCGAGGTCGCGGCCGAACCGGTCCGCGGCCCCGGCACCGGGCGGGCCGGTCGGGACCAGGTCGATGACCAGCCACGCGTCGTCGGCGCCCCGGACGGCCGGCACGCGCACCGTGCCCGCGTCGGCGAGCCAGCGCAGCCCGGCCGCTTCCGCGCGGGCCGCCCCGGGGCCGGCACCGCGTTTGGCCAGCACCACGGTGCCGTCGCCGAGCAGCAGTTCGGTGAGCGCGCCGGAACCGCCGCGCCCGCCGGTCACCGGCTGCCCGGTCAGCCGTGCCGCCGCGGCCCGGGCGGACTCGGGGTCGTCCCGGCTCACGCGCCGCGCCTCACGCCGGCCCTCGCTTTTTACGCCTCACGCGTCGGCCCTCACGCGTCGAGGCGCTCGCGCACCCACGCGAGCAGGCCGGGGGTCGACGCCTCGATCATGTCCAGCACCTCTTCGAAGCCGTCGGGGCCGCCGTAGTACGGGTCCGGCACGTCCAGCCCGTCCGGGCCACCGGTCGCCGCCGGGTCGAACGACCGCAGCATCCGCACCCGCGACGGGTCGTCGACCAGCTTGCGCAGCGCCCTCTCGTGGCCGCGGTCCATCGCCAGGAACAGGTCCGCGTCCAGGTGTTCCGCACCCACCTGCGCGGCGACGTGGTCCACGGGGTAGCCGTGCCGCTCCAGCACCTCCCCGGCGCGCGGGTCGATCGGGTCGCCGGCGTGCCAGGGCCCGATGCCCGCGCTCGTGACCCGGACCCGGTCCTCCAGGCCCTCCCGGCGCAGGTGTTCGGCGACCACCAGCGCGGCGGACGGCGACCGGCAGATGTTCCCGCTACACACGAAGCACAGATGCACGGCACCAGCGTACGGCCCCGCCCTCCCTCGTCCGGGCCCGGAACCGGCTCCGGAACCGGCTCCGGAACCCTGGAAACCGGCTCCGGGAACCGGCTCCGGAACTGGCCGGATCTGGACGGTTGTTTCATATGGCGGTCACAGGACGGCTTTCTAGCCTCGCGCAATGACCAAACGAAGCCACGACGAACCCGACAACGACGTCGTCTCCCAGGCACTGACCCGCCGCCGTGCGCTCGCTCTCGGTGGCGCGGGTGCCGTCGCGCTCACCGGCCTCGGTGCCACCGCGTACGCCGCCGACCGGACCGCGTCCGGCGGTTCGGCGGCCGTGGCGGCCGCGAAGGCGAAGGCGCTGGCCACCACCGCGTGCATGCAGTTGACCAGCGAGCAGATCGAGGGGCCCTACTACCTCGACTACGAACTCTTCCGGAAGAACGTCGTCGAGGACCGCACCGGCATCCCCCTGCTGCTGGTCCTGCGCGCGGTGGACGCCTCGACCTGCGAGCCGCTGCGCGACTCGGCCGTGGAGATCTGGCACTGCGACGCCTCCGGGGTCTACTCCGGCTACACCCGGACCGGCAACGGCGGGGGTGGCGGCGGGGGCACGCCTCCGACCGACCCGCCGCCCACCGGCACCCCGCCCACCGGCACGCCTCCGCCCGGCGGTGGTGGTGGCGGTGGGCACGCCACCCCGACGGACGACCTCACCTGGCTGCGCGGCATCCAGATGACCGACCACCAGGGCTTCGTCACCTTCCGGACGGTCTTCCCGGGCTGGTACTCCGGTCGTGCCGTCCACGTCCACACCAAGGTGCACACCGGCGGCACCCGCACGTCCACCGCGTACACCGGTGGCCGCACCTGCCACACCGGGCAGTTCTACTTCGCCGAGAGCGCGGTCACCGCGACCACGGGTGTGAGCCCCTACTCGGCCAACACCGTCACGCGGGTCACTCTCGACCAGGACAGCATCTACCCGGGCACCGGCACCGAGGGCGGACTGCTCAAGCTCGTCTACGACCCCCGGCACATCCAGCGCGGCGTCGTCGGCTACCTCACCATGGCCGTGGACCCCGCCGCCACCAACGACGGCGAGGGCGCTCCCGGCGGCGGCCCCACCCCCACCGCCTCCCCGACCGACAGCGCCTGACAGCGCCCGACCGTCCCGCGCCCGGGACCGCGGTTCCCCGCATGGCGTGGCGGACCGCCCCCGGTGCGTCGGGACCGATGTCGAGAACGGGGGATCAGTACCGTCCCTGGTACGAGCGCGGCGAGTGGCGCCGCGTCTGACCGGAAGGACGCCGTGATGGATCAGCACGCCATCGACACCGAACTGGCCGACGCGGCGGAACTGCTCGACGCGGCCTCCTCGGGCCACCTCGCCTACACCGCGAAGGACGGCACGCCCCGGGTGGTCCTGGTCGGCATCTACTGGACCGGCGAGCAGTTCGTGATCTCCACGGCCGCCACGGCGCCCAAGGTCGCGGCGCTGCAAGCCCATCCGACCGTCGCCCTGGCCGTCGACGCGGGCGGCACCCCGGACCAGGCCCGGGCCCTGTCGGTACGCGGACGGGTGGACGTCCGTATCGTCGACGGCGTGGTCGAGGAGTACCTCGCCGCGGCCCGCAAGAGCATGGACGCCGAGGCCGCCGCGCAGTTCGAGCAGAACTGCCGTGACCTTTACGACCGGATGGCGCGCATCGCGATCACCCCGACCTGGGCCCGCTACTACGACTTCGGCGCCGGCCGGGTGCCGAAGTTCCTCCAGGACCTCGCCGAGCGCGGCGGTCAGTAGGCGCGCGGTGCGGCGTGGGTCGGGAGGGCACGCCCGGTCCTCAGCGTGGTCACCGCCGACGGCACCACCGGGTCCGGCTCCCTGATCGACGCGATCGTGCGCCTGGTGATTCACCCCGCAATTGACTAGGTTGCCCTCACCTCGTCGGATTCTCCCAGGGGAGCGGCAGCCGTGCGGCAGCAGCACAAGACCTTCCAGGCGATAGCGGTCGGCGACGGCGGCGACGGGCGGTGGGCCGCCCACGCCCGGGCCCTGTGGCGGGAGATGGCGGGCCTGCTGACCGCGGAGGGCCGGACTCCGCAGGGCGCGGACCGCGTTGGGACGCTCTTCCGTGCGCACATGCCGGAACTGGTCCCGGTGCTGGACCGCCTTGCCGGCCAACTCGACCGGCCCGACGCGGAAGCCTTCCTCACCCACGCGGCGCTGCGGCCGTTCACCCAGT
Source organism: Streptomyces sp. NPDC088194 (assembly GCF_040702025.1). NCBI lineage: Bacteria > Bacillati > Actinomycetota > Actinomycetes > Kitasatosporales > Streptomycetaceae > Streptomyces > Streptomyces sp. NPDC088194. Next base: position 38,878 of record NZ_JBFBIV010000013.1, read on the forward strand.
CCTGCACCCAGATCGGCCGGAACGGCACTCTGCTGCGCAACTACGACCTGCCGCCCGACCAGTGCGAGGGGACCATCGTCTCCTCCTGCTTCCTGCGCCCCGTGATCGGGATGCAGGACGTGCTGTGGGGCTTGCTGGACGGGATGAACGACGCCGGTCTCGCGATCTCGCTCACCTGGGGCGGACGTTCCGTCTACGGACGCGGCTTCGCCGTTCTCATCGTGGTGCGCTACCTGCTGGAGACGTGCGACACCGTCGATGAGGCGGTCGACAGGCTGCGGTCCTTGCCGATCGCCGTCCCGCAGAACCTCACCCTCCTCGATCCCGTGAAGGCGGTGACGGTGTTCGTGGGGCCGGACATGTCACCGATGGTGGCGCCCGACGCCTGCGCCGCCAATCACCAGCACCTGCCGGTGACCGACGAACAGGAGCGGGCCTTGCGGACGCAGGAGCGGCTGCGCGCCATTCGCGCCGCGGGTGCGGACGTGGCCGCGATGCTGAAGCCGCCGCTGTACCGATCCGTCGACGACCAAGGGTCCAGAACGCTCTACACCGCCCGCTACCGGCCCGCCGAAGGCCGCGTGACGTACCACTGGCCCGGCGAGTCCTGGCAGCAGTCCTTCGGCGACTTCACACCCGGGTCCCGCACCGTGACCCTGGGCCGGTCCGGCTGAGAGGTTTTCCGGCCCCCGCTCACCCCGGCACGGACAAGGTCAACTCCGGGTGGGACGGGGCATCCCCGCTGTCTCGGGCCGGGCCGATGCCGGCGCGCGGGCGGGGGTGAGCGGGCGGGGGTGAGGGGCACCGGGCCGCGATCCCGACTCGCTGCCCTTGAGGACCGAAACTGACCTGGTTCGCCCCTACGGTCGCTGTCGGCAGCAACCATCAGCGAGAGGACAGCGATGCCCGAGCAGACCAGCAACGCCCCGGAGGACTACACCACCGTCGCGCCTTGGGTCGTCACCGACGACACGGGGGCCTTCCTCGACTTCGTGACCCGGGCGTTCGGGGGCGAGGAGCTGGGGCGGGTGTCGACCGAGGACGGATTGATCGGTCACGCCGAGATCCGGGTCGGCGACACCGTCGTGCTGGCCTTCGACCGGCACGCGGACTGGCCCGCCATGCCGAGCCTGTTGCGCGTGTTCGTCGCCGACGCGGACCAGGCGTTCTCAGGAGCCCTCGCGGCCGGCGGCCAGGTCGTCACTTCCCTGGCCGACGACGCCTTCGGCCAGCGCGGCGGGCGGATCAAGGACCCGTTCGGCAACATCTGGTGGGTGGTCGGCCTCGTCGAGGACGTCGCGGAAAGCGAGATGTGGGAGCGCCTGGCGGACCCTGTGTACGCCGAGGTGATGCGCGTGGCTCAGGAGACGCTCGACGCGGAGCTCGGTGGCCGGCGCCAGGGAAGCAGCAGCGCGCCCGTCAGGACGACCGACTGACCGTTGCGACCGGCTCGTTCGGCTCGTTCAGCGGGCGAACCCGTAGCCGAAGGTGTTCGACTGGCTCGCCGGTCGGCCGATGTCGTCCGCGGTGATCGTTTGCGGGTGGGCGGTCTGCACGCCGCGTGCGCTGCCGCGCAGCACCCTCACCACCTGCTCGACGACGGTGGAGGCTGGTTGGCCGATGACGAGGTCGCCGTGGCCGTCGTGGTCCAGGTCGATGATGCGGAGGGCGGTGGCGTGACCGGGGATGGTCTGGGCGTGGCTGACGGTGAGGCCGTTCGGGCCGCCGTAGAGCACGACGACGGCCGGTTGCGCCTGACCGGACCCGCCGGACTGACCGGACTCGCCGGAACCGCCCGGAGTGGTGGTGAAGGCGAGGTCGGCGTACCGGTCGTCGTTGATGTCACCGACGGCCGCCGCGCGGCCCAGCTCGGCGTCCGGGCCGGTGCCGGCCTCGGGCAGACCGCGGGTGCTGACGTCGAACGCCTGCGGTGCCCGCGCGGGGATGCCGTGGGGGCTGCCGTAGTTGACGGTGACGCGGGAGCGGGGCGGCACTCCGCCGGTGTCCCCCTGGGTTTCGGGGAGCACGCAGTCGACGACGTCGGCGTGGCCGTCGCCGTTGAGGTCGGCGGTGTAGGTGGTGAGCGAGCCGTAGGTGCTGTGCACATCCTTGCCGTCGGGCCCGGTCAGACGCGGGCCGCGGACGAGGCCGGACGCGGAGCCGTAGTAGATCACGGTGGCCTTCGGGGGGACGTCGTCGCCGTCGTCCTCCAACCACTGGGTGACGACGTCGTCGCGGCCGTCGCCGTTGAAGTCGCCGACCGCCAGCGGGATGCCGAGGTTGGGGTAGCTGGGCGGGCGCTTCGGTAGCTGGGGGGTGAAGGACACGGCCGCGGTACGGGCGGGCTTGCCGGTGCGGGAGAACGGGCCGTAGTCGATGGTGCCCCCGGCCGGGCCGTCGTCGGCCAGGAGCAGGTCGGGGTGGCCGTCGCCGTCGAAGTCCCCGGTGAGGGGTGCGCGGCCCTGCAACCGGGCGGCCGGCGCGGAGGCGGTGGCGCCGCCCCAGACGACGAAGACGGTGGAGCGGCCGGCCTGGGCGATGAGGTCGGCGCGACCGTCGCCGTCGAGGTCGGCCGAGACGGTCACCGCGCCGAATTCGCCGCCCGTCCCGGCGGGCCCCTGACCGATGCCGTTCTGCGTGAACACGGTGGCGTGGGCGGGGTCGGCGCCGGTGGCGGAGCCGGGGACGACGGCGAGGTATCCGGCGGAGGCGACACCGTCGATGGTGGCGTCGGCGGCGGCCACGACCAGGTCGGGACGTCCGTCGCCGGTGAAGTCCTCCGGCACGCCCGGGCCCTTGGCCGGGGGCTTGGCCGGTGACGTGGCCGGTGTCTTGGCGGTGGTCGCGGTCGGGGACGCCGCCGAGTGGGGCCGGCCCGTGCAGCCGAGCAGGCTCAGCAGGGCGGCTGCGGTGCCCGCGACCGCCACGGTGAACGCTGCTCTGCTTCTTCCCATGCCCCTCAGACCTCCGGCACGGCGGGAAGGTTGCCCCCGGTGTGCGGGCGCACCGCAGGCGACGCCCGCCCGCGTTCCGGGCGACCTCCGTCCCGGCCCGTCCGATCTCTCCCGCGAGAGCGGCCACATGCGCGGATACGGCCCGGATACGGCCCGGATGCGTTTCACCCGTCAACACCCCGGATCGGGCGGCTCCTTCTGCCGCCCAGGGTCCGAACTCACCTGCTGGCGGCCGACATAGTGCGACTTGCTCGGAGGCCGCCTACGAACCTCCAGCCGGTTGTCGCCAACCCTCTTGACCCCTCAGAGGCGTCCCACTAGCGTCCTCCGCGAGCCGATACATCCGATGTATCAGCCGGGTTGCCGCGAGGCCGCTCCCACCCGATCACCGTATCGACCGAGACACCGGCCGACCTCTTCGGCCCACCGCACGCGCCTCTATCCAAGGAGCCGCACATGTTGCCTCGCACGTTACGCACCCATGCCCGGAGCAGCCGGATCGCGGAGGTCCTGGGCCTGACCGCCGCCCTCCTGCTCGGCGGCGGGCTGGTCCCGGCCGCGGTGGCGGCGTCGCCGACGAAGTCCCTCACGCTGTACGCCGCACCGTCGGGGTCGGGGCAGAAGCCGGGGTCGGGGCAGAAGCCGGGATCGGGGTCGGGGCCGGGTACGACATGCGAGAAGGCGTCCGCGCCCTGCTCGCTGACCGCGGCGAAAGCGGCCGTCCGCAAGGAAGTCGCCAAGCCGCACCCGGCGGACGTCACCGTCGTCCTGGCCGACGGCACCTACCGCCTGGCGCACGGCCTCGACTTCGGCCCGGCCGATTCGGGCAAGCCCGGTCACCCGGTCACCTGGCGGGCGGCCCCCGGGGCGCACCCGGTGATCTCCGGCGGCACCCGGGTCACGCGGTGGACGCACGCCAAGGGTTCCGACGTATGGTCCGCCCCGGTGCCGGCCGGGACCCGTACGCGGCAGCTGTACGTCGACGGGGTGGAGGCGCCGGTCGCCCAGAAGACCCCGGCGCAGCTCGGCCTGAGCCTGACCTCGTGGGACAGGACGGCGTTCACCACGACCGGTTCCACCGCCACCTGGTTCTCGGATCTGGCCGCGCGGCTCAACGCGACGCAGCTGCACGAGATGCAGTTCGTCTACACGCCCGCACCGCCGATGGACTGGGCGACCGTGGAGTGCCCGGTGGCGTCGGTCGGCGCGGGCGCGAAGCCCGGCACCACCACGGTCGGCATGGCTCAGCCGTGCTGGAACAACGTCACGAACAAGCAGACCACCGTGTGGGGCGGCAACTCCTCGAACATCACCCCGTACAGCCTCGCCGCCGGAACTCCGCCCACGATGATCGAGAACGCCTACGCGCTGCTGAGCCCCGGGCAGTGGTACCTGGACGACTCCGCGGACCGGTTGTACTTCGAGCCCGCGTCCGGGCAGCGCGTGTCCGCCCTCGACGTGGAGATCCCGCGGCTCGAATCGCTCGTGAACGTCGCCGGGACGCTGGCCCACCCCGTGCACGACCTCACGTTCCGCGGCATCACGTTCAGCACCGCGACCTGGAACCAGCCCTCGACCCCGACCGGGTTCGCCCAGGTGCAGGACAACCTCATGGTCACCCAGCCGATCGCCAGGGACGCCGGCGGCGACGCGCTGCCGGCGAGCCAGGGCGAATGCCACTTCGGCGCACCGGCGGAAGGCAGTTGCCCGTGGGCCGCGTTCGATCAGCCGCTCGCGAACGTGCAGTTGACCGCGGCCCGGCACGTGACCTTCGACGGCGACCGGTTCAGCGACCTCGGGGGCATCGGGCTGGGAGTGAGGTACGGCAGCGACGACAACCTCGTGCGCGGCAGCGAGTTCCGCCAGATCGCGTCGAGCGCGATCTGGCTCGGCTGCTCCGGGGACCCGACCCCCGGCTCGGCCGACGATCCGGCCGCCACGGTGATCGCGGACTGCTCCGACAACCCGAGCGCGTCGGCCCACGACGACATCGGCGCCCACGGCGAGGGCGAGATCATGACCGGGAACGTGGTCGACGACAACGTCATCCACGACGCGGGCCTGGACTACATCGGGGCCGCGGGCGTGACGATGCTGTTCACCCGGCACACCACCATCTCCCACAACGACATCTTCGACATGCCCTACGACGGCATCACCTCCGGCGCGTGGCAGGGCCACCCGGACGCGGAGTCCCTGCCGAGCGCCAACCCGCCCGAGACCCTCGACCAGTACTGGAACCACACCACCAACATCAACGCCCACAACGCGATCACCGCCAACTGGTTCCACCGGAACATGCAGATGTTCGGCGACGGCGGCGACGTCTACACCGAAGGCCAGCAGGGCCCGACCGTCTACCGCGCGGACGGCTCGATCGACCAGCAGGCGTCGTACGCGCAGGGCCTGACGATCAGCGGCAACGTCGGTGACACCGACACCGTCCACAGTTCGTACTTCGTCGCGCCCGACGTCGGCTCGCAGTGGATCACGGTCACCGGCAACGTCGAGTGGAACTCGCACTACTCCATGTCGAGTCACTGGCCCACGAACAGCGCGTGCCGCAACGCGACCGTGGGCAACTGGCAGGCGGACCCCGACGACAGCCCCGACGCGGTGTGCATCGGCGCGAACACGGCGTTCCCCAGCCGGCCCGGCCCCGCCGACCTGGCGAGCACCATCAGCGGTCGGAGCGCCCGGGCCGTGCTCGGCGCGGCCGGGCCGCAGGGCGCCTACCAGGCCGTGGACGCCGCGCTGCCGGCCCGCATCACCTACTCCGGCACCTCCCCCGCGACGGCCGGCACCCCCGAGCAGGTACTCGTCGCCGGCTCCGGGTTCTCGCCGTCCAAGGCGGTCTACGTCGGCGGGGTCCGGGTCTCGGGGACCGATCTGGCCGTGCTCTCCAGCGGTTTCCTGATCGCGAACGTGCCCGCCGGAGCGGACCCGACGGACCTCTCGATCGGCCGCCCGCCGACACCGGTCATCACCGACCCGGCACCGTTCGCCGCCCTGCCGAACTCGCCGACCCGCATCGCCGGTACGGGGCTGGCCGGAGCCACCGTCACGGTGACCGATCCGGACGCGGCACGCCAGGTGTGCACCGCCACCGTGGCGCCGAACGGCACGTGGGCGTGCGCTCCGGCGACCGCGTTCGCCAACGGCGTGCGGACCATCTCGGCGGTCCAGGCCGACCGGACCGGTACCTCGGCGCCGAGGACCGTCTCGGTGGTCATCGGGCCGCGCACGCTGAGCCTGACCGCCGAGGTCGGCTTCGGCGGCTCGTTCACGGACCACGCCTACGCTCCCGGCGCCGGCGAGGTCGCCCTCGGCACCATCGACCGCCGGGCGGGCACGGAGACGGTCCAGCCCGGTCAGGGCGTCGTGCTCAAGGGCGGCGACAACGCCGTGGGCTTCGCACCGGCGACCTCCTGGGGCGACGCCCGGCTGACGCGGAACTTCGTCGCCGACGTGAGGTTCACCCCGGCCGCCGGGACCGAACAGCCCTCGCTGGCCACGCTGTTCGCCGTGGGCGGCAACCTGTGGGTCCGCTACGGCGGCGGCCGGCTGACCTACGGCTTCGCTCCCGCCGGGGAGAGCAACCACACCGCGAGCGCTCCGCTGCCGGCGACCGGGCAGCAGCACGACCTCCGGATCGGCTGGGACGGCTTCGGCACCGTAGCGACCCTGCACGTCTTTCTCGACGGCGTCGAACTGCCCGCGGTCACCGGAGACGCCCCGCCCTCGACCCAGGTCCTCGACGACACGGTGGGCATCGGCAACGACGTCCACCCTGCGGCGCAGAGCCGCGGATTCGTCGGAACGATCGCCGGCTTCCGCATCGGAACCTACGACGGCCCGTTCGACCCGGCCCTCCTCACCGAACTGGGAGGCTAGCCAACACCGGCAGCGAATGACCGGGCCGCCGAGGCGTGCGCGGGCGGGAGGCTGCCCGCGGTCGGGGCTTCGGCGGGTGTCCGTTTCCCGCCTCCCCGGGCGTATCGCGGCGGCACCGGCCCTGTCGGGGGACCTCCGCGTGGGGGCACAGTAGGACGATGGAATTTCGCGGTGACATCCAACTGGCCCTGCGGCTGCGGGAGAAGCACTACCGCCAGATCGAGAGCGCGTTCGACGCCGGCCGGCTCTCGGTCTACATGCTCGCCGAACCGGTGCCCGCACCAGCCCTCCTCGCGGAGTTCCACCTGATCGCGGAGGCGTACTACTCCGTCGAGATCCGCTACAGCCCGTCGGCGCCCGGCGAGAACCCGTTACGAGTGATCACCTGGTACGACATCCCGGGGCAGCAGGAGATCACCCCGGAGAACGCCTTCGGGTTCCGGGCCGCGGAAGTCACCGCAGCGGATGCCGAGGTGGACGGCCGGAGCGTCACCGGCACCCTGGGCACCGCCGGTGAGTCCTGGGTCTGGTCGGCCACCGTGCGGGAGTCCCACCTCCTCGTCACCGGCCGCGGCGAGATGGGGCACCTCTCCCTCACCTCGACGGGCGACTTCGCCGCAGCCGTCGCCGGCGGAAAAGCCTTCACCGAACGGAATTTCCGGTGACCCGGTGCCCACCGAGCGCGAACACGGCGCTGATCGCACGACCGCGCCCCGGCCGACCGGGGCCGGACACGGGGCGCGGGTCGGTCCGTCAGGTCGGTCTGTCGGGTCGGTCCGTCAGGTCGGTCCGTCGGTTCAGGTCCAGATGTCCCAGCCCTGGAAACCGTTGTCCTGGGAGGTGCCGTTGCAGGTGTAACCCCGCAGGAGGTCACCGTTGTTGGGTCCCGCGTTGGAGTCGTCCAGGCAGCGGCCGGTGGCGGCGTTCTGGAGCACCTGCTCGTAGTAGCCCTTCGCGGTCGTGCGGTTGACGATCCGCCAGCCCTGCCAACCAGCGGTGAAGCTTGGCGTGAGGCAGGGGAACCCGCGCAAGTAGTCCTTGCCGTCCGAGTGGGAGGAGTCGTCCAGGCACAGTCCGGTGGCGCCGTTCTGGAGCTGGGCGTAGCCGTTGGCCAGGGCGATCACCTTCCATTTCTGCCAGCCCCCGTCGTAGTTGCCCTGACCGCAGGGGAACCCGCGTAGCAGGTTGCCGTCCGCGACGCTGGCGTCGGACGAGTCGTCCACGCAGCGGCCGGTGTTGTCGTTGCCGCCGAGCTGGTAGCCCGGGCTGTTGAGGTCCCACCGGTCGATGTCCCCGTACGCCTGCGCGGTGCCGCCGGTGACGGCGATCCCCCCGAGGACGATCGTCGCGGCGAGAACGCCTTGCACGGTGCGTTTGGTGATGGTCCGCATGCCGGTTGAGCCCCCCGTGTGCGTGCGGAGGGCAGCTCTGTTGCTTCCCCCGTTCACGGCGAGCCTACGGTCGTCCGCCGGCGGGCCGCAGAGACGAAATCCAGCCAACATGTCGCCTTTGCGAGGATTTCAAGGATCGGCCGCGCCGCGAGGCGGCCGCGCGACCGCATCGTCGCACCGCCACGACGGCTCCCCCGGCGCGGCCCGCGACAGCGAGGACGGCGGCCGGCCGCCGTCCTCACCGCTGGGACGTACGAAGGTCAACGGGGAGTCGCCTGGGGGGAGTTGCTACGCACCAGACGGCAGTCGTTCGGGTGAAGGACGCTCACGGCATAGACCTGCCTCTTGCCGAGCCGGATGCGCAGCACCTGGACCGTGTCGCCGCGGTGCAGATACTGCTTGGCGGACACACCGGCCACGGCTCCGTCCACCACGGCGCCGGCCTTGGACTTCTGCACGTCCGGGGCCGCCGCGAACGGCACGAACGAAGCACAGCCCACGCGACCGGCCTTGCCCTGCGGCTGGTAGATCTTGATCCCCGCCGCGCGAAGCTCGGACGTCAGCTTCGCAAGCTCCTCGGTGGTGTTCATGGGCTTGGCCTTGGCGTCGTAACTGATCTCCACCACGCCGTTCTTCTGCACATCGACCGCGTACGCGGGTGCCGCGCCGCCGCCGCCGGGCAGCGCGACCAGGGTGGCGCCCGCGATCGCGGCGGCCGCCAGGCCGAACCCGGCGCGACGCGCGGTCACGGCGCGGCGCGCCGGGCGGACACGGAGGCGGTCGGCGGGCAACTCGTCCGTGGGGCGGCCCGCTTCGCGGACGAGGGCGTCCCACAGCCGGTCCTCAAAACTGGTCGAGTCGTTCATGCTCTGCTCCTGGAGAGGTCGATCGACGCGGCCGAGGCGTCGAGTACGGCGGCCGTGCTACGGGTGAGCGGGGCGGCGGACGAGCTCTCGTCCGACCGGGCCCCGGCGGCTTTGCGCAGTCGCGCGCGGGCACGGTGCAGGGTGACGCGCGCGCTGACCGAGCTGATGCCGAGCGCGCGGGCGGCCTCGGCCACGGTGAGCTGGTCGACGGCGACGAGTTCCAGCACGGCCCGTTGCTGCTCCGGCAGACCTTCCATGGCCTCGACCATCGCGCGCCCCTCGTTCTCGGCGACGATCCGGTCCTCGACCTGCGCGATGTCGTCCGCGCCCAGCAACCGCCGCCCCGCGACACGGGAGTTGAGCACGTCCACCCGGTTCTTGCGGCGGTACTCCGCGGAGACGACGTGCCGCGCGACCCCGTACAGCCACGCTCGCTCATTGCGTGCGGCCGACCGGTAGGCGTCGCCGGAGTCGACGACGGCGAGGAAGATGTCGGCGACGACATCGGCGACGGTGTGCGGGTCGTCGAACCGCCGGCCCACGAACCGCGTCACGTCATCGACATGCCTGCGGTAGAAGCCCTCCAGGTCCTCCAGATCCCGTACACGCCCGCGTGCCGAGCTGCCCGCCGGATCACCCCGGCGGCGTGCGGATATGTCCACTGAATCGCTTCCCCTCTCGACGGCAGCCCGTCCGGCTCCCTCACCCCCTACGTGCGCGTCCGGCCCGAAAGCGTTACAGCACGGCACACCACCACCGCCGTCACCGCCACCCACGAGGCACGCGTCGCCGAATGCGCCGACCCCAAGGTCATGGTCCACGACGGCAAGGTCGCCTCCAGTTCCTGAGGCCCCGGTATCCCCCTGGGCCTCGGCCGGGACAGCACGCACCGGGACGGCCGTGGCTCCGACGTCTGCACAGCGTCGGGGGCCGCCGCTGTCCCGAACCGCCTCGCCCGCCGTCGCAACGCCGCGTACGTTGAGGTGGTCGCGGATCTCGAAGTGGGCCAGGAAGGCGTCCCACTCGTCGCTGGTGGGAGTGCGGCATTCCTCGCTCGGTCGCAGGGCTCGACGGCGTGCGATGAACGCCCGGTGCGCTTCGATCGCCTCCGCCGGATCGACGGCCATTGGTAACTCCGGCTAAGAACTCCTAACGAAATGAGTGGCGGGGGTCGGTAGGCTCGGTGGCCATGAGTCAGAGCGGTTCGCAAGCGGCAGCGTTCTTCCGAGATGTTTGCCGGAACCGAGTGGTCTGGCTTGTCCGGAATGACGAGGGAAGTCCGACTCACCTCTCCGAGCACGGCGGGCGAAGTCTCCCCTTCTGGTCGACGCAGCACCGCGCCCAGAGGGCGGCGGACATCTGGGGGCATGGGCTATGCGTTGAATCCATGCCCTTGGACACCTGGTGCGAGCATGTGCTGCCCGACGCCGCACGGGATGGACTCGTGATCGGTATCAACTGGAGCGGACCGCACCTGGTCGGCTGGAGCCTTACCACCAAGGAGGTTCTCAACCGACTGGCGGCGGCTGACCAACCCACAGCATCGCTCGTCAGTGTGCAGTCGCCGCCAGCAGATGAGTGTGCATCCGAGGATGAGGAAGGCTTCGTGGAGGTCGTCGCGGATCTCCCAGCGGACCGGCATCACCCTGGCGCGCGTCCGCGAGATAGCCGAGGCCGTACTGCACCCCACCACCGGTGAATCCGGATGACGTGCGATCTGACGCTGGTCTAGCGTTCCACCCATGGCCTCCCCGGACAGCGACACCGACGACAAGCCCGGCGTCACCTTCCACTGCCAGGACAACCCGGCCGTCGGCGTGAAGTTCTGCGATCGGTTCAGCTTCGACGAAGGCTCCGTGCACTATGCCGTCGAACTGTGGGCTCCGGTCCTGCCGCTCGTGTCAACGAGGTCGCGGCCTGGAATCGGGACAGCGATCCCGTCCCGTTCCTGGAGGAACTGGCCAGAGACCACCGAGGCTGGAACGGCGAGCGGGCCTGGCCGAAGGCCACCGGCGGCTGGACCGCCTCGGGGACCACGTGGTTCGCGCTCAGTTCGAGTCCGAGCCGACCGCCTACCGGTGGGTCTTCTACCGCGAGGGCGATTGCGTTTGGATCAACCCGCAACAGCGGGGCGGTCCCGACAAGTTCCAACTCCGACCTGGGAAAACCCCAAGGTTCCAACGACGTCCGCGTCATGAACGACTCACAAACAGGCACTTACCTTGTCGTTTAACTCGTCTCTGTGAAGGGGGTGGAGGATGGAGCAGCCGGTCTTCGCGTCCATCAGGTACTCGGCCGCGTGTCAGGACTGTGGTGCAGAGTTGGAATGCTGGGGTGTTCAGGCCCTGGTGAACGGCTCTCTACGCTGGGATACGGAGTCCAGGTGCCCGGCCTGCGGGTTTGCGGTAGCCGCCTGCGGTGGCGATCTGCCTGCTGAACTTCGAGACCGTCTGCTGTCCGAGCGTGGCCCAGCGCTGCTCCAGGTGGTTCCTTCGGCACGCAATGCCGTGATCATGCGTGTCCTGCGGGCCGAACTCGGCCTTGATCTGGTCAGCGTCAGGTCCGTGCTGAACGAGGTCGTGACCGGTGCGTACTCGGGCACCCTGCCCGAGATGGAATTGCTGGCGGGCAGGCTGCGGGCGTCTGGGATCGATGCCGTAGCTGTTCAGCCATAGGAGCCCCGGCCTGGCAATTCAGCTGATCCGCCGGGGTTCGGTCCCGGTCTTGTGATGAGCGGGCCGTTGATAGGTCTCACCGGTGGCAAGGACGCGGCCGATGTCGTGGCGGGTGGCGGCGCGGCGATTCTTCGAGCCGGGCGGTCGGCCGGGGCCGGAGCGGCCGGGTTCGGGTGCACCCGCCGGGGAGCCGGTTGTTGCGCGGAGGTTCCGGAACCCGCGCCGGACGCGGGCCGGAGTGAGTTTGTGCGGTGGCGCCGGCTTCTCCAGGGGCGCCGCAGGTCGGTGGCGAGTGGTCGGGCGAGGCGGACCTGGGCGGTGGTAGTTGCGGCCAGGTCGGCGCCGGGGGTGAGCCGGACCGCGTCCGCGCGGGCGGACAGGCAGCCGTAGAAGTCGGTCCGGAACCGGGACAACACGGTCAGGGACTCGACGCGGACAGACTCACCCTCGCGGCCTTGGCATGATCAACAGCGTCTCGACAACGCACATGATCACACCAAGGCCGCACCGCTGTCGCACCGCCCGCCGGCTACCACCGGGCAGCCAACTGGCCTTTCAGGGACGGACGTTGAACAACGAGCCTACAGGCCGCCGCGCTTGCTGGGGAACGTCTTCAGGACCGCCTCGACGTTGTCCGGGTGCTCGGGGTCGACCAGGTCGACGGGCTTGTCCAAGCGGTACTGATCCCCCCTGGCCGGGTACTGGGTGAGGGACGCGGTGAGGACCATCGGCTCCTTGGTCACCAGGACGAGAGGCTCGCCGCCGTCCTTGGGCTCGAACACCGCCGAGAAGGAGAGCTCGTCGCGCTCCACGTACCTCGGGGGGAACTGCTGCGTGAGGGTGAGGGTGCTCCTCACGTCGACGTCGACGTCGTTCTGCTCGAACACGACGTAGTTGTACTTCCCGCTGTCGATCTCCGCGCTGACCTTGAAGCCGACCGTGCGCAGCCGGACGCTGTAGAGGGGGTCGTTCGGGTTGACGTCGACGCGCTGTTTGATACCCCCGCGGAAGTCCACGTGGTAGGTCGCGCCCTTGACCTCGAGTTCGCTGTTGATCGCGAGCATGGAGGAGGGGATCTCCGCGCCGATGGGCGGCAGCAATCCGCCGGCGCGGGCGGAGGCGCCGTCGGCCGGAGCGGTGGCGGGGGCCGCCGTGGCGGAGGCGCCGGCCAGCATCGGGCAGGCGGCGAGGGCGAGCACGGCCGCGACAGTGGCGAGGGCCGGGCGTTGACGTGAGGACATGAGGTGCGCTCCAAGATCCACTTGATCGGTCGCGAGTAGTGGACCCCAAGTGGCACGTCCAGGACGGGGATTCGTCCGCCGGTGGGCGAGTCCGGCGCCGCGACCGCGGCCAGAGCCGCGCCCCGAACCGCCTCGCCCGCCGCGTCGCCCGCCGTCACCACGCCGCGTGGGTTCACGTCACCGCCGAGAAGTACCGGTGCGCGCAGGGGCTCAGGCGCGGGGGGAGGCTGAAGTGTCGGACTGGGCGCGGTTGGCGCGGATCTCGTCGTGGTGGTCGGCGACCCAGCCGATCAGCCGCATGACGATCTCGTGCAGGCCGCGGCCGAGCGGGGCGAGGGCGTACTCCACCCGCGGCGGCACCTCCGCGTAGGCGGTGCGCGTGATCAGGCCGTCGTCCCGGAGCTGGCGCAGCGTGTGGGTGAGCATGCGCTGGGAGATGCCGGGGATCTGGCGCTGGAGGTCGGTGTAACGAAGCGGGCCGTCCTCCAGGGCCGCGGTGATCAGCATGCTCCACTTGTCGCCGACCCGGTCGAGGACCTGCCGGATGAACGGCATGTGGTCGGCGGGGATGCTCGCGCACGGCCCGATCGCCGCCGCCATCTCCCCATCAGTGCTGTCCTGCATGGCGCCCATCCCTCTCCGTCGCGCACACCGGTGTGCCTTTTGTACCGGCTTCCATACTGGCGCATCATGGCGCTACGAACAAATGAGAGGAATTGGAGCTCGGGCCGTGAAGGCAGCGATCGAGGCAGAGGTCTGGGCCGAGGTCACCTGCCCCCGGTACAGGCCGAAATCACCTGTCCCCGGTACGGGCCGAGGTCACCTGCCCCCGGTACGGGCCGGGCGGCCACCGTGCCCCCCGGCCCGCCCCCGGGCCCGCCCCCGACCGCCCTCCGATCCGGACATCCCGCTGAAAGGCGCCCACGCCATGTCGTACCTGCTGCACATCGACTCCTCCTCGCTCGGCGAGGCTTCCGTCTCCCGCCAGGTCGCCCGGTCCTTCCGCGACCAGTGGCAGGGCCCGGTCGTCCACCGCGACCTCGCCGCCTCGCCGGTACCGCACCTGACCGCCGCGGGAATCACCGCCGGCACCACCGACCCGGCCCGGCGCACTCCCGAGCAGGCCGCGGCCGCCGCGCTCCAGGACGAGCTGATCGAGGAGTTCCTCGGCGCCGGCGCGTACCTGTTCACCGTGCCGATGTACAACCTCTCGATGCCGTCGGTGTTCAAGGCGTGGCTGGACCAGGTCATCGTCCTGGACCGCACGATGAGCCACACCGGCACCTCCCCGGCGGCGGGCCGTCCCGCCGTGCTGATCTCCGCCCGGGGCGGCGGCTACGGACCCGGCTCCCCCAAGGAGGGCCTCGACTACGTGGTGCCCACGCTGGAGGCCGTTCTGGGGCACGACGACCTCCTCGGCCTGGACGTCACCACGGTGATACCCGAGCTGACCATGGCCCCGGTGGCACCGGCCCTCGCCCCGCTGCTTCCGCTGCACGAGGCGTCCATGGCCGCCGCCCACGACCAGGCCCGCCGCCTCGCCACGACCATCGGCACGGCGCGTGCCGCATGACGTAACCGGCCCGCCTCAACCCGACGGTGACCAGAACCCCCTGGCGTGGAACTCCCCGGGTTGACCCACCCCCTTCTCCCCCGTCCCTCACCCTCATTCACCGCCGCTGCCGCAGTAGTTGGAGGAACACCCCCATGTCCAAAGTGATCGCGATCTTCGGCGCCGGCCCCGGTCTCGGCGCCTCCCTCGCCCGACGCTTCTCCGCCGAGGGCTTCCGCGTCGCCCTGGTGGCGCGTCGCAAGGACCGCCTCGACGCCCTCGTCGACCAGCTCAGCGCCGAGGGCGTCGACGCGACCGGCTTCACCGCCGACCTCTCCGAACCCAAGGAGATCCCCGCCCTGATCGAGGCCATCCGCGAGCGGTTCGGCCGGATCGACGCGGTCGAGTACGGCCCGATCCCCAGCGTCCACTTCACCCCCGCCGCCGAACTCGACCCGGACACCCTCGTCCAGGGCATCCCACTGCTCCTGCTCACACCGCTGGCCGTCGTCCAAGCCGTGCTGCCGGAGTGGCAGAAACGCGGCGACGGCGCGTTCCTGATGACCACCGGCGCCACCGCGGTCCACCCCATGCCGAACGCGAGCGGGGTCGGCCCGCTGATGGCCGCCGCCCGCAACTGGCTCTACTCCCTCCACGGGGAACTCACCAAGTCGGGCATCTACGCGGGCACCCTCTCGGTCGCCGCGTTCATCGGAGGCAGCGAGGCGGCAGAGGCCGCCGGCGCGTCGGAGTTGGCGGCCTCGTTCCCGGTCGTCGACCCGGCCGAACTCGCCGCGCTCTACTGGGACATGTACACCGAGCGCGACCGCGTCGAGGAAGTCCACCCCGCGTTCAAGGCCGACGGCTGACGGGCCGCATGATCGGCCGCTCTTCTCGGCGGTGCGGACTACGTGTACGGTCCGCACCGCCGCTCCACCGGATACGCCGGAGGCCCCGCCGGGTCAGGCGAGAGGGAACTCGCCGGCCTTCACACCCGCCACGAACGAAGCAAACTCCTCGGCCTGGAAGACCAGCACCGGACCGCCCGGGTCCTTGGAATCACGGACGGGGACGATGCCACGGGAGGCGGCAAGGTCGGCGGCAACCTCTACGCACTGGCCGCCGTTGTTGCTCTACGAGGACGTGAACCAACGGGGGAATGCGGTCGTCACGGGGGCACCCTTTCGTAGCTGCTTGATCACGGCCACCGGCACCGCCTGCCACAGCGGTTCGGCCTGTCGACGATTGGTACGCGTTGCGGGAGCAGGTCACACGAGGGGGAACTCGCCGGCCTTCACACCCGCCACGAACGAAGCAAACGCATCAGCCGGGAAGGCCAGCACCAGGCCACCCGGGTCCTTGGAATCACGCACAGGGACGATGCCGCGCGAGGCGGCAAGGTTGGCGGCCACCTCAATGCACTCACCGCCGTTGCCGCTGTACGAAGACTTGAACCAACGGGGGGATTCGGTCGTCACGGGGTGCCCCTTTCGTAGCTGGTCGATCACGACCACATCCGCACCACATCCGCCACCTACAACAGCGTCTCCGCCTGTCGACGAATGGCGAGCGTCGCGGGAGTGGGTTCAGACGAGGGGGAACTCGCCGGCCTTCACACCCGCCACGAAGGAGGCGAACGCATCGGCCGGGAAGGCCAAGACCGGGCCACCCGGGTCCTTGGAATCACGGACGGGGACGATGCCACGGGAGGCGGCAAGGTTGGCGGCGACCTCGATGCAGTTGCCGCCGTTGCCACTGTACGAAGACTTGAACCAAAGCGGAGTCTCAGTCATCACGCAGCCGATGGTAGGCCCCCAACATCGGCTCAACAGAGACGATTTCACGCTGGATTCGCCCCCGTTCCCACCGCTCGGCGTACGTGGCCCCAGCGCGTACGGCCCTGCTGCCCGCGAGGGGTAGCAGGGCCGTTGGTGCGTGGTGCGCGAACGGGTCAGACGAGGGGGAACTCCCCGGCCTTCACACCCGCCACGAACGAAGCAAACGCATCAGCCGAGAAGGCCAACGCCGGACCACCCGGGTCCTTGGAATCACGGACAGGGACGATGCCACGCGAGGCGGCAAGGTTGGCGGCCACCTCTACGCACTGGCCGCCGTTGGCGCTGTACGAGGACGTGAACCAACGGGGGGATTCGGTCGTCACGGGGTGCCCCTTTCGTAGCTGGTCGATCACGACCACCGGCACCGCGTGCCACAGCGGTTCGGCGAGCCGTCGATTGGTGCGGGAGCGGAATCGGGAGCGGGTCAGGCGAGGGGGAACTCGCCGGCCTTCACACCCCCAACGAAGGAGGCGAACGCATCAGCCGGGAAGGCCAGCACCGGACCGCCCGGGTCCTTGGAATCACGGACGGGGACGATGCCACGGGAGGCGGCAAGGTTGGCGGCGACCTCGACGCACTGGCCGCCGTTCTCACTGTAGGAAGACGTGAACCAACGCGGGGTCTCGGTCATCACGGGGTGCCCTTCCTCGACTCGCTGATCATGGCCGCCGGCACCGCCTTGCCACGGCGGTTCGGCGAACAATCGATGGGTACGGGGTTGCGGGAGCGGGTCACACGAGGGGGAACTCGCCAGCCTTCACACCCGCCACGAACAAAGCAAACGCATCAGCCGGGAAGGCCAGCACCGGACCGCCCGGGTCCTTGGAATCACGGACGGGGACGATGCCACGGGAGGCGGCAAGGTTGGCGGCAACCTCGACGCAGGCGCCGCCATTGCTGCTGTACGAAGACGTGAACCAAAGCGGAGTCTCGGTCATCACGGGTGTCCTTCCTCAACTCGCCGATCATGGCCACCGGCACCACCTGCCACGGCGGTTCGGCGAACAATCGATGGCTACGGGGTACGGGAACAGGTCAGACGAGCGGGAACTCGCCAGCCTTCACACCCGCCACGAACGAAGCAAACGCATCAGCCGAGAAGGCCAACACCGGGCCACCCGGGTCCTTGGAATCACGCACAGGAACCACGCCACGGGAGGCAGCAACCTCGACGCACGCGCCGCCGTTCTCACTGTACGGAAGACGTGAACCAACGCGGGGTCTCGGTCGTCACGGGGGGCACCCTTTCGTAGCTGCTTGATCACGGCCACCGGCACCGCCTGCCACGGCGGTTCGGCGAACAATCGATGGGTACGGGGTACGGGAGCGGGTCAGACGAGGGGGAACTCGCCGGCCTTCACACCCGCCACGAAGGAGGCGAACGCATCAGCCGGGAAAGCCAGCACCGGGCCACCCGGGTCCTTGGAATCACGGACGGGGACCACGCCACGCGAGGCGGCGAGGTTGGCGGCAACCTCGACGCACGCGCCACCGTTGCTGCTGTACGAGGACTTGAACCAACGCGGGGTCTCGGTCATCACGCAGCCGATGGTAGGCCCCCAGCATCGGCTCAACAGAGACGATTTCACGCTGGATTCGCCCCTGTTCCCGCCGCTCGGCGTACGTGGCTCCAGCGCATACGGCTCTGCTACCCGTGAGGGGTAGCAGGGCCGTTGATGCGTGGTGCGGGAACGGGTCAGACGAGGGGGAACTCGCCGGCCTTCACACCCGCCACGAACGAAGCGAACGCGTCGGCGGAGAAGGCCAACGCCGGGCCGCTCGGGTCCTTGGAGTCACGGACGGGGACCACGCCACGCGAGGCGGCGAGGTTGGCGGCGACCTCGACGCAGGCGCCACCGTTGCCACTGTACGAGGACTTGAACCAACGGGGGGTTTCGGTCGTCACGACGTGCCCTTTCGTAGCTGGTTGATCATGGCCACCGACGCCGCCTGCGACAGCGATTCGGCCTGTAGCTGATGGTAGGCCCCCAACAGGGGCAGTACGGAAGTGGTTTCGCGGTCAAGGTGCCCCTGTGCTTGTGATTCGGCATACAAAGCAACGGACCGGTCGGCAAGGGTGAGCAGGTAGACCGGGAGCTTAAACGCGCGACGCGCTCCAATGCTGAAAGGCGCCACCTGGACGATCCAGTTGGGGAGGGCCGCCGCCTCGACCAGCCGTTGGAGTTGGGCGCCCATGACCTCGGCGCCGCCGACAGCCTGAAGGAGGCAGCTCTCGTCCATCACCACCAGCACCATGGGCGGGCGAGTCCTCACCAGCGCGGCCTGTCGGTCCATGAGCACGGAGACTCGCTCGGCGGCCTGCTCGGCGGTGATAGTGCCGCGCTGTACATCACCGTCCGCCAACGCCTCCGCGTACTCACGCGTCTGCAACAGGCCCGGGACGACACCGATCTCGAACAGCCGGATCTCCGTGGCCCGGCCCTCGTACCTGACGTACTCCGGGAAACCGGCCAGCATCGAGCCGCGCCGCATCTCGTGCCATTCGCGTTCGAACGAATCTGCGGATTCAGCGGTTCCGAAGGCAACATCGGCCTTGCGTGAGAACGAGCGGGTTGGCGGCTTGCGACCAGTTTCAACCGCGGAAACGTGCTGGCTGGAATATGCCAATTCCTCCGCGAGATCGTCCTGGTTCCAGCCGCGGGCTTCCCGCAGCCTGCGCAAGCGAGCACCAAAGGCCGCTCGTGGGCTGCTCTCGGGGTTCAGCTCTTTGCGGTTGACCATGGGACACCCCAAACCTTCCTTCGTTTCTGCTTACTTGAAGGAATTCTGACTGTACGTCACTCTGGCCGAGTCCGGTAGTGGAACCACTACGGAGAGGAACGGGCCATGGGTATGACCATCGCCGTGTATCGGGTCAATCCGATGTCCGGAGAGCGCACCACCGTCCGGGACCGTTACGACGTGCAGCCGGCAACCCTGCCGACACCGTTGAGCAGCGCCCTGCCGCCGTGCGGCTGCAAGCGCTGCCGGCGGAGCGGGCACACCGAGCCGGCCACCCCACCCGACCACCGTTGAAGCACCTCCCCTTGTAGCTCAGTCAGGAAGAGCCCGGGCCCCCGCACTACCTCCGTTCATGCGTGCGGGTCGGCCCGATGACTCCGGTTCGAGTCCGGACAAGGGGACTTGGCGAGCACGAACGACACCGTAGAGAGGACATCCGTATGGCCAGCACCAGCGGCGAGAAGGGCACCACCAGGATGCTCATCGACTGGGAGTGGTTGTCGGCACGGGAGTTGTACGCCAGTGAACTGGCCTATCGGCGCCAGCAGGCGGGGCTGACGCTGATGGAACTCGCGGGGCTGTGCATGTACGAGCAGTCGTATCTGCACCGGCTGGAGCGGGGGCAGCGACTCGGGACCCTGGAGGCGGCCACCGCGCTGGACAAGGTGTACGGCACCGGGACCCTCCTGGTGAAGCTGTGGCACCTGGCCAAACGCGAGGCGAAGGACAAGCCGTTCCTGGGACTTGCCCCCTTGGAGGCGGACGCGGTGAGCGTGCAGGAGTACGCGGTCAGCGCGGTGCCGTACCTCCTCCAGACCCGCGCCTACGCCGAAGAACAGCTCCGCACCGCCCGCCCGCGCAGCATCAAGCAGTTGAGCGCGCAGGTCACCGAGCAGCTCAAGCGGCAGGACCGTCTCACCGGACCCAACCCGGTTCATTACCGCGCACTGATCGACGAGGCCGTACTACGGCGCGGGGCGCGCGACCCCCAGACGTGGACCGGCCAGTTGGAGCACCTCATCGACGTTGCCCAGCAGCCCGATGTGTCGCTGCACGTCGTGCCGTTCGGGACCGGCCCGCACCACATCCGCAGCTGCCTGGAGCTGATCTTCTTCCAGGACGGCCACGTCGTGGCGTACACGCAGAGCAGTTGGAGCGGCCACCTCGTCGAGGAACCCGAAGACGTCGAACCGCTGCGCCTGGCCTACGACTTGCTCCGCGACACCGCTCTCACGCCGACGGACTCGCTGGCTTTCCTGCGTACCGTACTGGCCGAACACACCACGCACACGCGGTCGTAGCGGCAACCCGAGTCCGTATAGTGGACGTGCTGACCAATATACGGACGCCGCCGCCGTCGCGAACTCCCTGCGGGCACTATGCCTGGCATGACGACCACCGAGATCCGCACCGCGTACCTGCTGGCCGCCGAGCGGGCCACGCGCCTCCTGGCGGAACGGGAGGTGGCGCTCCGCTGGCAGCAGGAGTCCGTGCTGCCGGGGATGTCCGTGGGCGGACTGGCCGGCCACCTTGCCCGCAGCGTCCTCCAAGTCGAGTGGTTCCTCGACGGTCCGGTGTTCGGCGCGGAACCGGTGACGCCTGTGCACTACTACGCCAGGCTGGAGGGCACCTCGACTCCCGGCTCCGCGCTCAACGTCGGCGTGCGTACGCGGAGCGAGGAGACCGCCGCGGCCGGTCCCGCCGCCGTGGCCGAGCAGGCGCGGGCCGCGTGGCAGCGGCTGGCCGAGCGGCTGCCAGGGGAGCCGGCCGACCGGCGGGTGTCCGTCCTCCACCGGCCCGGGGAGGAAATGCTCCTCGACGGGTACCTCCAGACCCGATGCGTCGAACTCACCGTCCATCTTGAGGACTTGGCGCTGAGCGTGGGCGCCCCCAACCCCGCTCCCGAGGCCGCGCTCGCCCTCGCGATCGACGTACTCACCGCCGCCGCCCGCGAACGCCACGGCGACCAGGCCGTGTTGCACGCCCTGACCCGACGCGAACGCGACACCCATGACGCCTTGCGCGTGCTGTAGTCGGTCCTCGTCCGGCCGGGCACGGGCTGGGGCGTGGGGACTCAACGGGCTCAACGGGCTCAGCGGCTCAACGGCTCAACGGGCGGGAGCCGGTTCGGACGACGGCCGCCACTCCCGCCTGATCAGCCCGTAGACCCACGAGTCGGAGACCTCGCCGTTGACGACGCAGTCCTCCCGCAACGTCCCTTCGCGCACGAACCCGAGCTTCTCCAGCACGCGGGCACAGGCCACGTTGCGCGTGTCGGCCTCGGCTTGCACGCGATTGAGGTCCAGGGTGTCGAAGGCCCACCGCAGCAGAGCGCGCGCGGCCTCGGTCGCGTAGCCGTGGCCCCACGCCGTATCGATGAAGCAGTAGCCCAGCGACGCGCTGCGGTAGTCCGGATTCCACCTGGTCAGGCCGCACCATCCGATGAACGCCCCGTCGGAGACCCGATCGACGGCCAGCCTCGCCCCGGTGCCCTCCCGAGCCATCTGCCCGCAAGCCGCGATGAACCGCTCGGCGCGGGCGCGCTCGGTCCACGGTGGCGAGTCCCAGTAGCGCAGCACGTAGGCGCTGCTGTGCAGGGCGAAGAGGTCGTTCGCGTCCGCGTCCTCGAAGGCACGCAGGCGGAGGCGAGCGGTGGGCAAGGAGGGGGCCGGCAGCGACGTGCTCATGTTCCATCCCGTGGTCGGCGGCCGATCAATCAGACCTCCGCTGCCGGGCACCCGCAAGGGGTTTTCCCGGCGGGCCCCCACAACGACGTGAGTTGGCCCGTCGACCGGCCGGGATGCCGCGGCTGGTCCGCTGCGAGTTTACCGAGGCGGATGCGGGTGATCCGGGAGAGCCGTCGTGCCGTCAGCGCCACCGGGGCACGGGGAGCAGGTCGTGGTGAGGGGCCGAGTCCCCGTCACGCGAGTTCCACCGGGGACGGCCGAGGCCGCCACGGACGATGTCACGATGGGGCCGAGCGACATCGGCAGCCGCGTACTCGATGGAGCCGCGGCCGGACGGCGGGCGGGACACATGGTGAACCAGGCAGGCGAGAAACGGGAACCCGACGCTGTCGACACGACGACGCCGGACGTCAGCCGCGTCTACGGCTACTTCCTCGGCGAGAAGGAGAACCATCCCGCGGACCGCGCCGCCGCCGACCAGCTCTCCCGGGTCTGGTCGGACGTCGGGATGTCGTGCCGGGCCAGCCGCGCCTTCGTGCTGCGCGCCACCGAGTACGCGACGAGCAAGGGCGTCCGCCAGATCATCGACATGGGCTGCGGCATCCCCACGAAACTCTCCGACAACGTGCACGAGGTCGCCCAACGCGTCCTCCCTGCCGCCCGGGTGGTGTACGCGGACAAGAACCCGCTCGTCCGCCGCCACTGCGCCCGCGATCTCGCCGGCGTCGACGGCTGCACCTACGTTCACCACGACTTCCTCGACGGCGCGTCGCTGTACGAACAGCCGAGGGTCCGCGATCACCTCGACCTCGCGGAGCCCGTGACCCTCCTGCTGGGGGACCTGCTGCACTTCGTGCCCGGTGAGATCGCCTACACGGTGGTGGCCGACCTGGTCCGGCCCCTGGCGCCGGGGAGCCGCCTGGTGATCGCCAGTATCGCCTCCGACCTTCGGCCGGCCCTGATGGAAGAGGCCATGGCTCACTACAGCGGGCGCGTGACCACGAGCTTCGCGCGAAGCCGCACCGAGATCGAGCGGTTCTTCGACGGGCTGACGTTGGAGGAGCCGGGCGTCGTGACGCCACCGCAGTGGCACAGCGACCCGGGCGACGTCATTCCCCCGCCGCAACAGGTGTGCACGTGGGCGGCCGTGGGCGTGGTGGGCTAGCGCCCCCGACGAACCCGCGACCCCGCGAACACACGTCGGCGGGGCCGGTGAGGCGAGCACGTCCTCCCCTGTGCGCAGCCGCACCCCGGCGCGCTGCGGCACCGCGAACCCGCGGGCATATCCAGGTGTCCCTCGCCAGGTGATCCCGGTAGCGTGCGCCGGCATGGCATCGGAACTGAAACGCCCCCCACTCCAAGCGGACGAACGCACCGCGCTCATCGGCTGGCTGGACCTGCAACGGCAGATCCTGCGCTGGAAGTGTGAGGGGCTGAGCGACGAGGACGCGCACCGCTCGGTCGTCCCGACCTCGCCGGCCATGACCATGGCCGGCCTCGTCTCCCATATGCGCTGGACCGAGCACATGTGGCTGGAGGTGGTGTTCCTCGGCGGCGACAAGCAGCTGAACCCGGCGTTCGACGAGTCGAGCCAGGACGCCGACTGGCACACCGGCGGCCGCCCCCTCACCGAACTCCTCGCGGAATACGAGGCGCAGTGCGCCCGCGGCAACGAGATCGTCGCCGCGGCCTCCCTGGACGACGTCGGCCGCCACCCCGACTTCCGCGACGCCGGCGCCAACCTCCGCTGGATACTGATCCACCTCGTCGAGGAGACGGGACGGCACGCGGGCCACGCGGACATCGTCCGAGAGCTGCTCGACGGCACGAAGGGTTACTACTAGGTCGCGTATCGGGTTGTCATCAGCGGAGCCGTGACGAACCGCTACGACGCAACGGCGGCTCGCGGCCGGGCACGGCCAAGAAGCGATGTTGCCCCCGCCTGTGATGGTCACTAAGGTCCATCGGGTGACTGCCGGGTCGGCCATGGGCCACGCACGAGTGAGGTTCCCGGCCTCGGCGTGAGCCCGAGGCGGGCAAGAGGCCCGCCCACTTCTCCGCGTCTTGGCTCCCGGCGCCCGCATACGGCGCCGCATTCCAGCGGAAGATCCCAAAGCGGAGACACACCACTGATGTCCTATGACCAGCATGACCCGCATGAATCCGCGCCGCCGACGGCCGGCGTCCAGCTGAACCACACTGCCATCTACGCAAGCGACCGGCACCTGTCTGCCGAGTTCCTCGCCGCGGTCCTGGGCCTGAAGGTCGGCGCCCCGTTTGGACCGTTCCTCCCCGTCGACCTCGGCAACGGCGTGACGCTCGACTACTACGAGAAGAGGGACGAGCCGATCCAGTCGCAGCACTACGCCTTCCTTGTCCCTGACGAACAGTTCGACGCCGTGATCACCCGTCTGACGGCGGTCGGGGTCACCTACTACGCCGACCCCAGCCACACCGAACCCGGCCAGATCAACCGTCTATTCGGTGGTCGCGGCGCCTACTTCGACGACCCGGACGGTCACAACATGGAGGTCATGACTCGGCCTTACATCCGCCCTTAGGGCGCGACAGGACCGCCATGATGCGGCGTTTGCGCAGGTAGGCTCGGTTGCCGGGGGACGAGTAGGCCTTGTCCCCCGGCGACCGCGTCCGGCCGGGTGCGGGGGCAGCGAACGGTCCGGCGCGGGGCGCCGGTGGGGCGCGGGTGGGGCGGGTCAGCGGAGGGTGACCTCCAGGGTGGCGCCGTAGGTGTGGCGGGTGGTGGCCTCGACGCGGGTCGCGCCGCGGGAGCGGGTGACGCGGATGCCGTCGGCGGCGGAGAGCGCCCGCAGCCGGCGCCCGCGCAGCAGCACCGTGACGGTGTCGCGCGTGGTCGTGGGGTCGGCGACGGAGACCGTGGTGGTGCCGTCGTGCCGCTCGCGGACGAGTACGGAGGCGGGGCCGTCGACCTCCAACTCCCCCGCGCGGTGCGGCCCGGCGGCGAAGGCGTTGGCGGCGGTGATGCCCAGGCCCGCGTGGCGTACGGCCTGGAAGGCGGTGGAGTTGGCGAGCACCGACAGCGGACCGGGCCGCCCATCCGCACCGTGCGCACCGTGCGCACCGCCAGATCCGTACGCCCGCAGCGCGCTCTCCGTCGCGCCCGGCACCAGCGCGTACGCGAACGAGGTCGGCGCCGCGCCGGCCGGCTGGTCGCGGCCGACCGAGAAGACCTGCTTGGTGACGGCGGTGTCGGGATTGGACGTGCGGATCGCCCGCCGGCTGCGGGTCACGGTCTCCAGGCTCACCCGCACCCGCGCGTGCGGGTCCTGGCCGGGGCCGTCGAGCAGGACGTAGCCGATCGCGGTGCCCTGCCCGCCGTCGGCGTAACGCAGCCACGCCAGCGGGGCCGTGCCGGGGCCGGTGAACGGCGTGCCGTCGCGCAGTCGGCCGGTGACGCTCACCGGGTCCGCGGGTGCGGCGATGCGGGTGTCGAAGGTCGTCGTCACCGCGCGGCCCGCGCCGGCGCCCGTACCGTCGCCGACCCCCGCCGCGAGCACCACCACCTCGTCGTCGAAGAGGTACCAGGACTTGGTGGCCCGCGCGTCGCGGTAGGCGACGAAGTCGGCGGGGAGCAGGCCGGCTCGGGCGGCGGCGTACGCCGCGTCATCGGACAGCACCAGGCCGCAGGTGCCGTACGTACCCGAACGCGCGCCCCCGGAATGGGAGTTGGTGGACAGCGGGAAGTAGACGTAGGTGTTCTGCGACTCCGACGAGGAGGTGAACCCGGCCGCCGGGTTGTCGTACCACGCGGTGCCGTACAACTCCGGTACGGTCTCGCGGGTTTCGACGGGCGCGGTCACCCCGCCGAGCGCGTAGGGCGATACGGCGGTGAAGTAGTCGACGCCGAACGCCTGCGTCTGGTCCTGGCCGGACAGGTAGAGGTAGTGCGCGCCCGCGCCCTGGAACCAGGGCATCAGGTTCTCGCCGCTCATGTACTCGTAGCCGCTGATCCGGGTGGAGCTGCGGGCGAGGGTGAACGCCCAGCCGGGGCGGCGGTGCACGACGCGGTCCATCGCGTTGAACGCCGAGTGCTGCGCGGGTGCGTTGAGGTCGGCGGCGGGTACGGAGGTGTCGGCGAGGATGTCGGCGTAGCGGGCCACGCTGACCGGGGAGACGAACGACGCCGGGTTCACCGGTGTGCGCGACTCCTGCCGGACGAACTTGGCGTACCCGGCGAGCGCGGTCGCGTCCGCGCCGGTGGTGTACGCCGACAGGTCCACCACGGACTCCACGACGGTGCCGACGTCGGCGTAACCGGTGCCGGTGCGCGAGACCGCGCGGCCCTTGACCGCCTCCATCATCCAGCCCTCGAAGATCAGCGGCGCGAAGCTGTTCGCGACCCAGCCGCGCGCCGCCCCCACCAGGTCGGCGCCCGCCAGGTAGTCGGTGCCGTCGAGGAGTTTGACGGTCTGCACGATCCGGGTGAGCAGCCCGGTGCCGTACGAGCCGGTGTAGGCGACGGACGCGTGCTGGAGGTAGGACCCGTCGGCGTAGAACCCGTCGGTGACGCCGTGCTGGAGGGCGTACGGGTCGATCGTGGCGAGCACCGTCTCCTGGTCCGCGACGGCCTTGGTGATCCGGGCGTCGTCGTCGAGCAGCGCGCCCTGCATGATCCGGTCGGTGGTGATGTCGGCGAGGTTGGCGCCGGTGTGGAAGCGGGAGTCGAGGTCGACGTCGCCGTCCTTGCCGTTGCGCAGGTAGGCGTCCATCGCGGCGACGTAGGTCGCGGGGAGGTCCGGCCGGGAGGCGGCGACGGTGTCCTTGAGCAGGATCAGGGTCTTGGTGGCGTACTGCGAGATGCCGATCTCCCAGTTGAACCAGTTGCCGTAGTAACCGGTCGCCTGGTCGCCGTAGTAGTGGTCGTAGAGCCACTGCAACCCGTCGACCACGCGCTGCTGTACGGCCGCGTCGCCCGCGAGGTCGGCGGCGCCGCCCGGCACGCGGGTGGCCAGCGCGATCTCGTACAGGTACTGGAAGGAGGAGGTGAGGTTGGTGTCGCTGGTGCCGAGGGCGAGCCCGCCGAACAGCTGGTCGCCGCCCGCCGCCGCGTCCATCGCGGTCAGCCGGGTGCGGGCGGTCGCCGCGATCGCGGCGAGCTTGGCGGCGACGTCCGGCCGGGCGTTGGACTGGGCGGTGCCCGCGAACACGTCCACGGTGTTGGCCAGGATCTGCGCGCGGTCGGCGGGGGTGCCGGCGGCGGCCTTGGCGGCGGTGGCGGTGCGGGCTCCGGTGCGGGGGGCGGCGCCGGTGCCGGTGGCGTCGGCCCACGCGCGGGACGGCTGCGCCGCGGCCAGCAGGGCGGTCGCGGGCACCGCGGCGATCAGGGCACGGCGGGAGATCTGCACGGCGGGACCCTCCAAGGGCGGACGACAGAAAGCGCTTGCCGCATTCAAGCAACACCCTTTCCGCGTGTCACTAGGTTTCACACGATCACGGGAGCGCGGCATCTTCCGCCAGGTGGGGGCCGCCTGCGGCGGGGCCATGCGGGCCACGCGGGCTACGCGGACCACGGGGGTTACGGGGACTACGGGGACTACGGTGGGGCCACGTCCACCGGGCGGGTGCGGGGGCGCGCGTCCACCCGGGTGGGCGCGGGGCGGGTCCGGAACCGGCGATCGCGGCCCAACGTGCCCTGCGCACCGGCACCGTGAGAGGGGCAGCTATGGATCGAGGTACCCGCGGCGAACTCATGGGCCAACTGGCCGGGGCGATCGGGGCCGTCACGACCGCGCACCCGGTGCGGGTCGCCGTCGACGGGCCGCCCGCCGCCGGCAAGACCACGCTGGCCGACGAACTCGCCGTCGTCCTGCGGGCGCAGGGCCGCGAGGTCATCCGCGCGACCGTCGACGACTTCCTCTTCCCCCGCGCACAGCGCTACCGACGCGGCCGGTACTCGGCCGAAGCCTGCTACTTCGACGCCCACGACCACGTATCGCTGCGCCGGGTCCTGCTCGACCCGCTGGGCCCGGGCGGGCACCGGAGGTTCCAGCACTCCGTCTACGACAAGGACACCGACCGCGCGCTGTCGCTGCCGCCCACGACCGCCCCCGCGAACGCCGTACTCCTCTTCGACGGCGTCTTCCTCCTGCGCCCGGAACTCGTCGACCGGTGGGAGCTGCGCATCCTCGTATCCGTCCCCTTCGAGCAGACGGTGGGCCGCGCCCGGGACCGGGACACGGCCCAGGCCGGGCCCTCCGCCGATGCCGCCGACGTCGAACGGTCCTGGCGCGAGCGCTACATCCCCGCCCAGCGGCTCTACGCCGCCACGGCCCACCCGGCCGACCACGCCGACTTCATCGTGGACAACGCCCAACTCCGGCGCCCGGCCTGGGAAGCCCGACCACGCTGACCGGCACGGCAGGAGACACGGCAGGAGACGACGACGGCTCGCCGGCGATTCAGCGTCGCGCGGAGTCGAGAGGGGAGGACTCTCCGAGAGGGCGGGTCTCGCCGAGAGGGCGGGACTCGTCGAGATGGCGGGTCTCGCCGAGGCTGACGACCTGGCGGTTGTGGTAGAAGTCGTCCTCGCGCAGCGTGGTGATGCTGCCGGAGGGGGCCCGGAAGCCGACGTAACCGGCCGACTCGATCGGCATCCTGATCCAGGACGCCACGACGAAGGTCAGCGAGCCGCCGTGCGTCACGACGATCTGGTGTGCGCACGGACGTCGCAGGATGTCGTCCATGGCCGCGTAGACGCGCCGCGCCAACTCCGCCCTCGTCTCGGCGCCTTCCACGCCCTCGTCGTGGTCCATCCGTTCCCCGACCGCCGGCGGCGGGACGAAGCGCCGGTCCAGCCACTCCTGCGGCCTTCCCCCCGCCTGACCGTAGGACTTCTCCCGCAGCCGGCGATCGAGGACCGGCCGCACGCCGAACACGTCGGCCACCTCCTCGGCGGTCCGCCGGGTGCGCCGCAGATCCGAGGAGAACAGCTCCACCTCGGCGCCGTCCGGCACCCGGGCCCGGAGTGTTCGGGCGATGGAGCCCGCCGCGCGGACTCCGGCGGGCGTCAGGCGCGAGTCGTGCCACCCGCCGACGACCCCCTCGACGTGGTGCGTCGCCTCCGGATGCGTGACGACGTGGACTGTGCGCACGAGAGTCCGCCCTTCGGGTCGATGACGTCCTGCTGACCGGCACCCACCCTGGCACGCGCGACCGGCCCTTCTCAGGGTGTCAGTAGGCGCGGCGATACTGCGGCGGGATGCGTACCTCGGCTCCCAGTGCCTTGGCGGCGTCGAGGGGCCAGGTCGGGTGGCGCAGGAGTTCGCGGCCGATCAGGATCGCGTCGGCCTCGGAGTTGGCGAGGATCTTGGCGGCCTGGTCGGGCTCGGTGATCATGCCGACGGCGGCGACCGGCACTCCGGTCTCCGCCTTCACCCGCGCGGCGAAGGGAACCTGGTAGCCCGGCCCGACCGTGATCTTCGCGTCGGGGACGATGCCGCCGCTCGACACGTTCAGCAGGTCAACGCCGTGGTCGGCCAGCAGTGTCGCGAGGCGGACGGTGTCGTCCACGGTCCAGCCCTCGCGGTCGTCCGAAGGGTTCTCGGTGAGCCAGTCCGTCGCGGAGACGCGGGCGAAGAGCGGCAGGTCGTCGGGCCAGACGGCACGCACGGCGTCCACGACACGGAGGGCGAACCGGGTCCGGCTCTCGAAGGAGCCGCCGTAGGCATCCGTGCGGTGGTTGGTGACCGGCGACAGGAACTGGTGGATCAGATACCCGTGTCCGGCGAGCAGTTCGACCACCTGGTACCCGGCCGCGGCCGCCCGACGCGCCGCCGCCGCGAACTCCTCGACGATCCGGTCGATATCGGCGAGGGTCAGTTCGCCGGGGCCGGCCGGCCGCCAGCCGCCCTGCTCCGGACCGAGCCGCTTGCCGCCCAGCCACTGACGGTCGGTCGACCCCTTGCTGCCGGAGTGCGACAGCTGGATGCCGGGCACGGCACCCAGCGAGGTGACCAGAGCGGTGATCCGCTGGAACCCGGGAAGCTGCGCGTCGGTCCAGATGCCCAGGTCGTAGGGGGTGGTCCGGCCGGTGGGGCTCACCCCCGTGCCCTCGGTCAGGATCAGGCCGGCGCCACCGGCCGCGCGGGCGCCCTGGTGCGCGAGGTGCCAGTCGGTGGGGACGCCGACGGCCGGCCCCTCCGACCCCGCGCTGTACTGGCCCATCGGCGGCATCCACACGCGGTTGGGGATGGTCAACGCTCGCAAGCGGAAGGGCTCGAACAACTGGCTCATGGAGATGTCTCCTCAGGGCACACGGCCGGGGCGGCACGCCTTAGTTCGACGATTACCGTATTACGAGATTCATCGAACATCAAAGTTCGAGATTTGTCGAACTACGAGATCCGTCGCAGTAGACTCGCCGTATGCCTCCTCACAGCGCCGGCGCGGCAACTCCGAGCCGGCAACTGGACCATCCCGAGCCCGCCGACATCCGGCTGGAGGCGGTGCTGCACGCCTGCGCCGACCCGATGCGGCTCCGCATCATCCAGGCGCTGGCCGCCGACGCCGCGTCGGCTTGCGGGGAGATCGGGCTCGTGTGCAGCAAGTCCACCGCCACCTACCACTTCCGCGTGCTACGCGAAGCGGGCGTGATCACCCAGCGCTATCAGGGCACCGCGAAGATCAACGAACTGCGCCGCGCCGATCTGGACGCGGTCTTCCCCGGGCTGCTGGACACGCTGCTCGCGTCGGCGGCCGCGCAGTCCGGCAGGTCCAGCGAGTCCTGAGGGGCGGAGCGCGCGCCACCGGGTCTGCCACCGGGTGAGCCGGTGGGTGCGGCGGGAGGAGAGCACGGGCACGGGCATCGCGTCCGTGGACCGCGGGCGCGGGGTCAGGTCAGGATGATCGGGTTGGTGAGTGCGGCGGCGGCTCCGTCGGGGTGGCGGACCTCGACGCGGACGAACGCCGAGTCCTCCGCCGTCGTGTCCCACCGCACCACGCCTGGCCCGTCACCGGGGAGCGACGCGCGGTGCGCCTTTCCCCGGTCGGTGTGGAAGCTGACGGTCGCCGTCGGCACACCGCGTACGGCTGCCCGCACTTCGACCGGCCGGCCCCGGGTGGCGAGTCGTTCTCCCACCCCGGCGACGCGACCATCGGCGCCGGCGGTGAAGGACACGTCCACGTCCGCCGACCCGGCGATCCAGCTGCGGCCCGCGCGGATCGCGGCCAGGACCGCCTGCGTACTCAGCTCCTCGGCGAAGACCACGGTGTGGGGGATGCCGATCTGCCCCTCCAGGTGCGTGTCGCTGTTGCCCATCGCCGGCCGCCACGCGCCCGTCCGGAGGTCCGCCGCCAGGCCGCGTCCCCACTCCGCCAGGGCGGCCTCGTTGTCGGCGTTCCAGGGCTGGTCCGACGTCCACAGCCCGTTCCACACCTCCACGACGTCGAAGCCCCGGAAGGGGAACATGAAGTCGCCCGACGGGTAGGGCGCGTGCGGGTGCGCGGCCACGCACAGGCCCCCGACGCGATGGACCTGGCCCAGGCACCGGTCGACCAGTCCGTCCCTGACCTGGTGGTTCCAGTCGACGACCTGGCCGGGGTCGATGCCGAGCGCGAGCCAGTGCCCGGTCTTCGTGACCACTTCCTCACCGAGGACGATCAGGAAGTCGTCGGCGGCCAGATGCCCCCACGCCCCGGGCGCGGCAGCCGAGTTGTGCTCCGTCGTCGCGATGAAGTCGAGCCCGGCGGCGCGTGCCCGGACGGCCAGCTCCCCGGGCGTGAGTTCCCCGCCGCCCGACCGGACGGAGTGGACATGGCAGTCCCCGCGGTACCAGGCCGCCCCGCGTCCGACCGCCCGCACCGGCGGGAAACCCGCACTGGACAAGGTTCTCCCTCCGAGGTCCTGCCGAGCCAACGCGCGGGCCGAGCAGCCGGTTCCTGCCACCTCGGCACCACCGCCACCCCAAGGCACGGCACGGCACGGCACGGCACGGCACGCCACGGCCCCCCGGGCGTACACCCAGGGGGCCGGCGGTGCCGGGCGGCGCTCAGTAGGCGACGTCCCCCACGCTGGCGCGGTCGAAGTGCAGGTAGAACTTCGTGCCGTCAAGGACCCCGGTGGCGGCCGTGCCCCAGGTCACGGCACTGATCCAGGTGGCCTTGTTGCAGGAGTTCGTCGCCTGGAAGCATGTCTGGACCCACAGGCTGTTGTTGGGCCTGACATTGATGTCCGCGCAGACCGACGACGTGGTGACCCAGCCGCTCGACGGCCACCTGTTGTTGCCGCTGGTGGAGTAGATGTTCGAGCTTCCGTAGCAGTCCAAGGGCGCCGCCGCGCTGGCCGACGAGCCGGCCGCGACCGTCAGCCCGCTCGCTGCGAGCGCGACGGCCGCCAGCGCGGTGATGCCTCGTGAACGGATACGCATGTTCCCTCCCGTCTGTGGAACGGCAGGCCAGGACACCGGGCGGTGCCGAGCCGGCCGATCCCTCGTGTGGTTGCTTGCGGGGTGCCGCGGGGTCGTCAGTCCGTGGTGGGTACGTAGAGGTAGCAGCCGGCACCGACGTAGCCGAGCATCTGGTCCCCGGTCGCCGGTCCGACGACGCCGTCCACGCTCAGGTGCGGGTTCATGCCCGTCTGGTTCCACCACTGCTGGAAGGACTTGACACCCGAGTAGGTCCGGGGGCCGAACACGCCGTCGACCGTGACGTGGGCGGGGGCCGGCGAGTTGTCGATGGCCTCCTGGACGCACTCCACCCCGTTGTGCGTGTTCGCGTAGCCGTATCCGATCCAGCCGGCACCGGTCGTCGCGCCGGCGGTGCCGACGAACCCGCCCACGGCGCACACCAGGGCGGTGGCCGTGATCGCCGCTCCGCGGGCACCCGCTCTCATCCGCTTCATTCCCCGTCCTCCCCGTCCTCCGCGGCGCGCGGCCACACCGTGGGACCGCGCACTCCGTGATCCGATGTTCGGGTCCCACGGTGCGGCAGAAGCCGCGCCGGGTCATTGACGGTGCGCGCACCGCCCTTGGCACTCCGCGCAGGAACGACGACCAGGACCCGGACACGTTCATCCCCCGGACCGACGGCGCTCCTTGCCTCCGCACCCCCGCTCGGGCCGGCCGGCACGCGGAAGCACGAGGTCAGACGTGCGGGGTCCGGGCGACGGCGTGCGCGGCCGTCCACCGGTCGACACGTTCCCACTGGGTGAGCAGCCAGTCGCTGCGGGCCTCCTCGCCCGGCGGAATCGCGGCGGCCGGTATCCGCCACCAGTGGGCCCGCACCCCGCGCGTGAACGGAAGGACGGACCAGGCGGTCCGGACCGAGTCGATGACGTCGAGCCCGGCATGGGTCACGAAGACGACGTCCGCGGTGGGCGCGGCGGCCAGCGCGGCCAACGCCCCGCCGTCGCGCGGCGGCAGCACGTAATGCAGCCGGGACGCGCGGGCGGCGCGGCGGTAGAGGCCGCGGCGGCGCAGCATGGCGATCACGCGGCGGTGGCGGCGCGGGGTGAAGTTGCCGCCCTCGGGGAAGAGCACGAGCGCGTCGCCGGGGCGCAGTCCTGCCGCGAGATCGGCGATGCCGTCGACGGCGGTGCCCGAGGCGGGCGGCACGAAGCAGTGCGGCACCCGGCCGAGGAGCACGTCCAGGCAGGGGTCGGCGCGCAGCGCGCCCTTGAGCACGGTGTGCGGGCGCAACCCGGCCTCGGTGAGCAGGATCTGGAGCAGCAGGAAGGAGTCGCCGAGACCGGCGTGCCGGACGAGTACGAGCAGGGGCGCGCGACGCGGGTCGCTCCCGGGCGCGACGCGTTCGTACGGTCGGCCACCCATCAGGGCGCTTGCCCGCGGGGCGCTTCCACCGGAGACGTCGCCACCCGAGCCGTCGCCATGCGAGGCGTCACCGTGCGAGACGTCACCGTGCGAGACGTCACCGTGCGAGACGTCGCCATCCGAGGCGTCACCGTGCGAGCCGTCGCCACCCGGGCCGCTTCCGCGCGGGACGGCCGGAGTGACCTCGACCCTGAGCCGGAAGACGTGTTCCGCGGCCCGGCGCAGGACAGCCAGCAGCCGGGCGAGCGTACGGAACGCGGTGTCCTCCCGCCGGCGTCGGGCGGCCGGGCGCGGGGACGGGTCGCGCAGGAACACCACGGTCGCCGTCACCAGCCCGGCCAGGTCCGCCAGCAGGTAGAGCAGCGCGAACCCGGCCACCCGGGTCTGCCGCCACGGCCCCCGGGTGGCGAGGGAGACCGGCGCGCCGAGCACGGTCACGGCCACCAACAGGGCCGCCGTCAACGGGATCAGGGCCAGGAGCAGCGCGGTGGTGGCCGCCCGCCGCCCGAGGGTCACCGCGAGGGACACGGCCGAGGATGCGGAAGCGGAGACGGAGGCGGACACGGAGGCGGGTGCGTCCGACGGCACGGACGCAGCCGCGGACGCGGCCGCGGACGGGTGGGGCGGGGGTGTCGTCATGCGGGGGCGCCGCCTTTCGGGGCGAGGGCGGTGTCGAGGTAGCGCGAGGACGCCGCGTAGGCGCGCTCGATGCGTTCCGCGGTCGCCCCGAACGCGGCGCGCCTGCGGAGTTGGCGCAGCGTCCCGCCGGTCTCGTCACGGGTGGAGGCGCTGGGCAGCACGTGCACGGTGACGTCCGGCGGCAGGTCGGCCATGTCCCGGGCGAAACGGTGCCTGCGGGCGATCTCGAAGGCGACGGTGGCGACTTCCCACGGCAGCCGGGGCGGGGTGAGCGCGTGCTCGACCCGGCCGACCTGGAGCACGTAGATCTCGCGGGCGCCGAGCGCCACCGCCCGGCCGACCGGGATGCTGTTGACCAGCCCGCCGTCCACGAAGTGCGCGTCGCCCAGCCGGACCGGCGGCAGCAGCCCCGGCACCGAGCAGGACGCGAGCACCGCGTCGGCCAGCGGTCCGCCGTCGAACCAGTGCTCGGCCGCGTCCTCGATCCGCGCCGCGACGCACTGGAACGGTACGGCCAGGTCCTCGATCCGGGTGACCGGCAGATGGGTGCGCAGCAACGTACGCAGGGGCGCCGCCGCGTAGAGGTGGGTACCGCTGCGCAGCGCCGTGGACAACCGCGCCGCCAGCGAGCCGGTGAAGACCCCGGCCCGGCCCAGCCCCGTCCACAGTTCCTCCAGTCGGGCCACCGCGGACTGCGACGGGTCCGCCGCGACCGCCGCGCCGTTGATCGCCCCCACCGACGTGCCCAGCACCAGGCCGGGCCGCACCCCCGCGGCGAACAGCGCCTTCAGCATCCCCACTTCGTGCGCTCCCAGCGCCCCGCCGCCGCCGAGTACGAACGCCCGCCCGCCCTCGTCTCCCGCGCCGCTGTCCATGCCACCCCGCGTGCCCCGCCCCACCGGCCGCAATCCCGCCGGGCGCCCGGCCCTACCGGCAGCCGGGCACCGAGCCACCCGCGCACCCGGGCTCCCCCGGACACCCGGCCACCGGGTTCGCCCCCCCCTGACGCGATGTCAGCCCCGGCCGCCGCGCACCCGCCCGTGCAGGTGCATGTCGTGCCAGCCGTCCGCGTGCCGCGCCGCCCCGCGGCGTACGCCCTCCTGCGCGAAGCCGGTCGCGACCGCCACCCGGCAGGACGCCGGATTGGCGGCGGAGTGCGCCAGTTCGAGCCGGTGGAAGCCGCCGTCGCCCAGCGCCCAGGCCGCGAGCGCGCGGACCGCGCCGGAGCAGACCCCGGTGCCGCGCGCCGCCGGAACCGTCCAGTAGGCCATCTCCGCCTGCCCGTCGGCGAGGTCGAACGCCTTCAGCGCCACCCGGCCCAGCAGCGCGTCGGTCGCCGCGTCCGCCACCGCCCAGTGCCCGCCGGTCTCGGCGGGCCAGGCGCCGCGCCACTGCTCGATCCACTCCCCCGCCTCGGCGACGGAGTCGGCGCGGCGCACGTGCCAGCGCTGGATCTGCGGGTCCTGGTAGGCGGCGTGGACGGCGCCGGCGTCGTCCGGCCGCCAGGGCCGCAACTGCCGCCCGCCCTCGACCGGGAGGAACGGCTGCCCGGTCGAACGAAGTGCGCCGGCGGGTATCGCGGGGGTGGCCAGAGAGGGCATGCTCGTATTGTCTCCACCCGGCCGGGCCGCCGCGGGCCCTCCCGGACGGGCTCCCCGTGCTCCTCCCGTGCTCCTCCCGTGCTCCCTCCCGGGCGAGCCGCGGGCCGGACCGCTCCCCCGGGCCACCCGGGCGCCGCGCACCGGCAACTCCGGTTCCCCAGATCCCCCTTGAGGACCTGAGACGTTTCAAAAGTGCATAGAATAACCGCGCCGAGCAGGCTCCGCAATGGGGCGTACCGGCACGATTCGGAGACGATGCCCACCGCTCGGCTCCGCCCGCCACCGAACCCCCGCGGACCATGATCGTATCCGCGACCGTACACAAGACCCGGGTCCCGCCTCCGACGACCGCCGCGACCAGGGCGGTTGGCCGTCCGGAGGGAACCCGTCAGGTCCGGACGCACGCGCGGGCACCCCGGCCGGGCACCCCCGCCGCGCCCGCCGGCGAGCGCCCCGGGAGCCCGCGCCGCCGGCCCGTACGGCGGCCCCCGCGGGCCGACGCGCCCACCAGCGCTCTTCCCCGCCAACGGATATTACGTGCGGGACCCTAGACGTCACGTGACGCAGGACATAGTCTCGCGTCCGTCAACTTTTGTGAAACGTTCCAATTTACCGGTGGCCCGACGTTCGGACGGAGGGCACGACGAGTCCCGGACGACGTTCCGGGGAGGGGGTGGGCACACATGTGGCGAGCCCGCCGCGCAAGCGCACCACACCAAGACGAGGACCTGGCACGATGAAAGATCCCGTAGGCAAGGACCCGCTCCTCGTCCTGGAGCAGGCGGCAAAGCGCTTCGGCGCGGTGCGCGCGCTCGAGGACGGGTCGGTCACCCTGTACCCAGGCGAGGCACACGCCCTGTTGGGCGAGAACGGCGCGGGCAAGTCCACGCTGGTGAAGATCCTCGCCGGCGTGCACCAGCCCGACAGCGGCCGGCTGCTGATCGGCGGCACCCCGGTCGTCCTGTCCGGGCCCGCGGCCTCCCGCGCCGCCGGGGTGTCGATCATCTACCAGGAGCCCACCCTCTTCCCCGACCTCACCGTCGCGGAGAACATCTTCATGGGCCGCCAGCCGCGCCGCGCCGGCCGCCGGATCGACCGGACCGCGATGAACAAGGCGGCCGTCGCGGTCTTCGAGCGGCTGGGCGTCCAGTTGGACCCGCAGCGCCAGGCCCGCGGCCTGTCCGTCGCCGACCAGCAGATCGTCGAGATCGCCAAGGCGCTGTCCCTGGACGCCAAGGTGCTGGTGATGGACGAGCCGACCGCCGCGCTGACCTCGGTGGAGGTGGAACGCCTCTTCGACGTGATGCGCACGCTGCGCGAGCAGGGCGCGGCGGTGCTGTTCATCTCGCACCGGATCGAGGAGGTGCTGGCGAGCTGCCAGCGCGTCACCATCATGCGCGACGGGCGCTTCGTGAGCACCGCGCCGATCGAGGACGTGACCGCCGACTCGATCATCCGCTCGATGGTCGGCCGCGAGCTGGGCACGCTCTTCCCGAAGACGCAGACCGACCCGGGCGCGACCGTGCTGGAGGTCGAACACCTCACCCGGGAGGGCGTCTTCCACGACATCAGCTTCACCGTGCGCAGGGGCGAGATCGTCGGCCTGGCCGGGCTGGTCGGGGCCGGCCGCAGCGAGGTCGCCCGCGCCGTCTTCGGCATCGACCGGTGGACGTCGGGCACGGTCAAGGTGGGCGGCAGGAAGCTGCGCAACGGCAACCCGGCCGACGCGATGGCCGCCGGCGTGGCGCTGGTCCCCGAGGACCGCCGCCAGCAGGGCCTGGTGATGGACATGGGCATCGACCGCAACGTCGCGCTCGCCTCGCTGGAGCGGCTGGGCCGGTTCGGGCTGATCCAGCGCGGCTCGGAGCGCGAGCTGGCACTGACCTGGGCGGAGCGCCTGCAGTTGAAGTTCGGCCGGATGAGGAACCCGGTCGCCACCCTGTCGGGCGGCAACCAGCAGAAGGTCGTGCTCGGCAAGTGGCTGGCCCGCGGCCCCTCCCTGCTGATCATCGACGAACCGACCCGAGGTATCGACGTCGGGACCAAGGCCGAGGTGCACCGCATCCTCGACGGACTGGTGGCCGACGGGATGGCGGTGCTGATGATCTCCTCCGAACTGCCCGAAGTGCTGGGCATGGCCGACCGGGTGCTGGTCCTGCACGAGGGCCGGATCACCGCCGAACTCAGCCGCGCCGAGGCCGACGAGGACTCGATCATGCGCGCCGCCACCGGATACGCGGCGGTGGCGTCATGACCGCACAGCTCACCGCGCCGGCCCCGGCGCCCGACACCCAGCGCTTCGCCCGCGGCGCCGCCCTGCTGCGGGCCCGGGAACTGGGCATCGGCGTCGTCATCGTGCTGGTCTTCGTCGCCACCACGATCAGCAACCACGCCTTCGCCAACCCGCACAGCATCCAGCAACTGCTCACCGGCGCCTCGCTGATCGCGCTGCTCGGCGTCGGCGAGACGATGGTCATCGTCACCCGCAACGTGGACCTGTCGGTCGGCTCGGTGGTCGGCCTGTCCGCGTACGTCGTCGGCGACGTCTTCAAGCACCACTCCGGCTTCCCGGTGCTGCTGGGCTACGTGCTCGGCATCCTGGTCGGCGCCCTGGTCGGCTCGATCAACGGCCTGATCACGGTCGTGACCCGGGTGCCGAGCCTGGTGGTGACGCTCGCGATGCTCTACATCGTCCGCGGGGTGGACGGGGTGATCGTCGACGGCAAGACCATCGACCCGGGGGCGATCCCCAAGTCCTTCACCGAGGTGGGGTACCGGACCTTCCTCGGCGTGCCGTGGCTGGCCATCATCGTGGCGGTCGTGGTCGCGGTCGTGGGGTACGCGATGCGCTCCTTCCGGGCCAGCCGCGACCTGTACGCGATCGGCTCCAACCCGGAGGCCGCCGCACTGGCCGGCATCCCCGCCGGGCGACGGGTGTTCACCGCCTTCCTGATCAGCGGCGCGCTCGCCGGCCTGGCCGGGTCGCTGTTCCTCGCGCTGCACGCCCAGATCGACGTCACCGGCGGCAACGGCTACGAGCTGACGGTCGTCGCCGCGGTGGTCGTCGGCGGGGTGGCCATCTTCGGCGGCAGCGGCACCGTGCTGGGCGCCGCCCTCGGCGCTCTGCTGCTCAACACGATCAACCAGGCGCTGGTCGCCGCGAAGATCTCGTCCTTCTGGAACGAGGCGATCGCCGGCGGGCTGCTGCTGGCGGCCATCGCCTTCGACCGCTGGCTGGGCCTGCGGGTGGCCCGCAGCCTCCAGTCCGCACAGGGAGCCCACCGTGACGCCTGACATCACCACCACGAAACCGGCCACCCCCTCCTACCAGGGTGCCGACGACGCCGGGCAGCCGTTCTGGCGCGGGCTGGTGCGCTGGGAGACCGCGCTGGTGTTCGTCCTGATCGCGGTGCTGATCTTCGGGTCGGCGCAGTCGTCGGACTTCCTGGACGGCACCAACTTCTTCTACATCAGCCTGAACATGGGCGAGATCGCCATCATGGCGCTGCCGTTGACGCTGATCGTGATGACCGGCGAGATGGACCTGTCGGTGGCCTCGATGCTGGGGCTGTCCGGCACCGTGATGGGCTCGCTCTTCCACGACGGCTGGTCGGTGTGGGCCGCGATGGCGGCGGCGCTGGCGGTCGGCGCGGCCGGCGGCGCGCTCAACGGCCTGCTGGTGTCGAAGATGGGGCTGCCGTCGATCGCGGTGACGATCGGCACGCTGACCCTCTTCCGCGGCCTCTCCGAGATCGTGCTGGCGCCGCGCACCATCACCGGGTTCCCGATGTCGCTCACCAAGATCGGCGTGATGCCGGTGCAGGGCACGAAGATCGCCTGGTCCGCGCTGATCTTCCTGGTGCTGGCGGTGATCTTCGGGGTGATCCTGCACGCGACCTCGCTGGGCCGCTCCATCGTGGCGATCGGCCTGCAACCGGAGGCCGCCCGCTTCTCCGGGGTGCGGGTCGACCGGGTCAAGTTCGGGCTCTACGTGGCCTCCGGCCTCTTCTGCGCGCTCGCCGGCATCCTGTTCACCCTGAAGAACTCCTCGGTCAGCTACGACGCCGGCACCGGGCTCGAACTCAACGTGGTGGCGATCGTGCTGCTCGGCGGGGTGTCGATCTTCGGCGGCCGGGGCACCGTGATCGGCGTGGTGCTCGCGGTGGTCATCGTCGGCTGCCTCCAGCAGGCGCTGACCCAGATGGGCGTCCAGCCGGAGGTGCAGAACATCGTCACCGGCGCGCTGCTGCTGGTGAGCGTCGTCGTGCCCAACGGCGGCGAGCTGGTGCGCCGGATCAGAGCCCGCGCCAAGCGGGGCCCGCTGCCCGCCGCCTGACCCGCCGCCACCCGGAGCCCGCGGCTCCACCCGGCCACCCCGTCCGGAGCCGCGGCTCCACCCCCGCCACCTCGTCCGGAGCCGCGGCTCCCCGCCGCTTCCTCACCGGCCGGCACCCGGCGGCGCCGGCCGTTCCGTCCGACCCTCTGAAGAAAGACAGTCACGTGACCATCAGCAGAACCGTGCGCCGCAGGGCGACCGCACTCCTCTCCCTCTCCGTTGCCGGCCTCATGCTCGCGGCCTGCGGCTCCTCCTCCAACGCCGGCGCCGACCCGACCGGCAAGCCGACCGCGACCGGCGTCAAGAAGGGCCTGACGGTCTACTTCATCCCCAAGGACACCCAGAACCCGTACGAGGTGCTGGCCGACGCCGGCGGCAAGAAGGCGCTGGAGGAGCTCGGCGGCAAGGTCGTGGTCTCCAGCGGCACCGCCGACACCGCGGCCGCACAGATCCCGTCGATCCAGACCGCGATCCAGAAGCACGCCGACGCCATAGTGATCGCCGGCAACGACCCGTCGGCGCTGTGCCCGTCGCTCAACCAGGCCGCTGCCGCCGGGATCAAGATCGTCTCGTTCGACTCGGACATCTCCTGCGGCACCACCCCGAACCACCTGTTCATCAACCAGGCGGACACCGAGACCATCGGCACCTCCGAGGTCGACCTGCTCGCCAAGCAGATCGGCAGCAGCGGCCAGGTCGCGATCCTGTCCGCGGCGGCCAGCGCGACCAACCAGAACGCCTGGATCAAGTACATGAAGCAGCAGCTGACCAAGTACCCGAAGATGAAGCTGGTCAGCACGGTGTACGGCAACGACGACCCGGCCACGTCGCTGACCGTGCTGCAGGGCCTGCTGTCG
Organism: Streptomyces sp. NPDC088194; assembly: GCF_040702025.1. Classification (NCBI taxonomy): domain Bacteria; kingdom Bacillati; phylum Actinomycetota; class Actinomycetes; order Kitasatosporales; family Streptomycetaceae; genus Streptomyces; species Streptomyces sp. NPDC088194. The sequence goes on from NZ_JBFBIV010000013.1 coordinate 79,955, forward strand.
GCCTACCCGAACCTCAAGGGCATCATCTCGCCGACCACCGTGGGCATCTCGACCGCGGCGCAGTACCTGTCCAACCACAAGGACGTGGCGAAGAAGGTCACGCTCACCGGACTCGGGCTGCCCTCGCAGATGAAGTCCTACGTCAAGGACGGCACCGTGAAGTCCTTCGAGCTGTGGGACCCCAACCAGCTGGGCTACCTGGCCGGTTACGCGGCCGCGTCGCTCGCGTCCGGCAGCGCCAGCCTGCAGACCGGGTCCAGCTTCAAGGCGGGCACGCTCGGCACGTACAAGGTGCTCGCCCCGACGAGCGGGGTCGGCCCGTCGGTGGTGCTCGGCCCGCCGACCGTCTTCGACGCCTCCAACGTCGACAAGTTCGACTTCTGATGCCGCGGGGCGCCCGGCCGGTCCTGTCCTGGGGCCGGCCGGCGCCGGCGGCAACCGGGGCGCCCCGGCGCCCCGGAGAGCACAAGGGAACGACGATCGGATGAACCGCTACTGCTTCCTGCTACGGGTCAGGCCCGACCGGCTCGACGAGTACCGCGAGCGGCACGCGCAGGTCTGGCCGGACATGCTGCGCGCGCTCGACGCGGCCGGCTGGCGCAACTACTCGATCTTCGCCGCCGACGACGGGCTGATCGTCGGATACGTCGAGGCCGACGACCTCGCCGCCGCGCAGGCCGCGATGGCCCGCACCGACGTCAACGCCCGCTGGCAGGCCGAGATGGCCCCCTACTTCACCGGCCTGGACGGGCAGCCGCCGGACGAGGGGTTCGTGCTGCTGCGGCAGATCTTCAACCTCGACGACCAACTGCACGCCAGTGGAGAAGGACCCGGCCGATGACCACGACTTTCGACTCCCCCCAGCCCGACGGCCCCGCGCGGCAGCCGGGTTCCGCGCCGCCCTCCGCCGCGCCGCCCTCCGCCGCGCCGCCTTCCGCTCTGCCGGCCGGGCTGCGGCGCATCACCGCCCGGCGCACCAAGGTCGGCCTGGTGGCCGGCGGACTCGGTGCCTACTGGCCGCAGTTCCCCGACCTGCTGCCCCAACTCCAGCGCTCCGCGGACCGGGTGGCGGAGCGGATGCGGGCGCTGGACTGCGACGTGGTGGACGCCGGGTTCGTCTCCGACGCCTCCGACGCCGCGCGCGCCGCCGAGACGCTGCGGGTGGCCGGCTGCGACATCATCGTCGGCTTCCTCACCACCTACATGACCGCGTCGATGCTGGTGCCGATCGCCCAGCGCAGCGGCGCTCCGGTGCTGCTGATCAACCTCCAGCCCACCGAGGCGATGGACCACGCGACCTTCGACACCGGTCAGTGGCTGGCGTACTGCGGCGCCTGCCCGCTGCCGGAGATGGCCAACGCCTTCCTGCGCTGCGGCATCGACTTCCGCTCGGTGTCGGGGTACCTGGAGGACGAGCGGGCCTGGGCCCGGATCGGCCGCTGGATCAAGGCGGCCGGGGTGCGCGGCGCGCTGCGGCACGGCCGGCACGGCCTGATGGGGCACCTCTACCCGGGCATGCTCGACGTGTCGACCGACCTCACGCTGGTCCCGGCGAACTTCGGCGGCCACATGGAGGTGCTGGAGTTCGACGACCTGCGGGTGCGGGTCGCCGCGGTCAGCGACGCGCAGGTCGAGGAGCGGATCGCGCTGGCCCGGGAGGTGTTCGACCTGGACCCGACGGTCCAGGAGGAGGACTTCCGCTGGGCGGCGAAGGTGTCGGTGGGGCTGGACCGGCTGGCGGACGACTTCGCGCTGGACAGCCTCGCCTACTACCACCGCGGCCTGGAGGGCGAGCAGCACGAACGGCTCGGCGCCGGCATGATCCTCGGCGCGTCCCTGCTCACCGCGCGCGGCGTGCCCACCACCGGCGAGTACGAACTGCGCACCTCGCTGGCCATGCTCATCGTGGACCGGCTCGGCGGCGGCGGCTCGTTCACCGAGCTCCAGGCGCTGAACTTCCGCGACAACGTGGTGGAGATGGGCCACGACGGCCCGGCCCACCTGGCGATCAGCCAACGGCGGCCGCTGCTGCGCGGCCTGGGCGTCTACCACGGCAAGCGCGGCTGGGGCGTGTCCGTGGAGTTCGACGTGGCGCACGGCCCGGTCACCACCTTCGGGATCGCCCAGCAGCGCGACGGCGCCTTCAGGTTCGTCGCCTCCACCGGCGAGGTGGTCCCCGGGCCGCTGCTGGAGATCGGCAACACCACCTCGCGGGTCGACTTCGGCTGCGACCCTGGCGAGTGGACCGACGCGTGGAGTGCCACCGGCATCTCGCACCACTGGGCGCTGGGTGTCGGCGACCTGCTGCCCCAACTGCGGGCGACCGCCGACCTGCTGGGCGTGGACCTGGTGGAGGTCGCCCTGTGAGCACCGATCCGAACTGTCAGCAAGAACCGTCCGCACTGGAAAGCAGGTCCGCCCATGGCCGGTCGTGAGGCAGCCAAGAACGTACTGCGCGCGCAGCGCATCGAGTTGCCGTCGTGGGCGTTCGGCAACTCCGGCACCAGGTTCAAGGTCTTCGCCCAACAGGGCGTGCCCCGGGACCCGTTCGAGAAGATCGCCGACGCGGCCCAGGTGCACGCCTTCACCGGGGTCGCGCCGACCGTCGCCCTGCACATCCCCTGGGACGAGGTCGCGGACTACGCGGAGCTCGGCCGCGCCGCGGCGGACGCCGGCATCACGCTGGGCACCGTCAACGCCAACGTCTTCCAGGACGACGACTACCGGCTCGGCAGCGTCACCAACCCCGACCCGGCCGTCCGGCGCAAGGCGCTCGACCACCTCTTCGCGTGCGTGGACGTGATGGACCGGACCGGCTCGCGGGACCTGAAGCTGTGGTTCTCCGACGGCACCAACTACCCCGGCCAGGACGACATCAGGGCCCGGCAGGACCGGCTGGCCGAGGCGCTCGACGCGGTGTACGCGCGGCTGTCGGCCGACCAGCGGCTGATCCTGGAGTACAAGCTCTTCGAGCCGGCCTTCTACACCACCGACGTGCCGGACTGGGGCACCGCCTACGCGCACTGCCTGCGGCTGGGCGAGCGGGCGCAGGTGTGCGTCGACACCGGGCACCACGCGCCGGGCACCAACATCGAGTTCATCGTGGCGTTCCTGCTGCGCGAGGGGAAGCTCGGCGCGTTCGACTTCAACTCCCGCTTCTACGCCGACGACGACCTCATGGTCGGTGCCGCCGACCCCTTCCAGCTCTTCCGCATCCTCTTCGAGGTCAAGCAGGCGGGCGGGCTGGCGGAGGACTCCGGGATCGCGTTCATGCTCGACCAGTGCCACAACATCGAGCCCAAGATCCCCGGCCAGATCCGTTCGGTGATGAACGTGCAGGAGGCCACCGCGAAGGCGCTGCTGGTCGACACCGAGGCACTCGCCGCGGCGCAGGCGGCCGGTGACGTGCTGGGCGCCAACGGCGTCCTGATGGACGCCTTCAACACCGATGTGCGCCCGCTGCTGGCCGAGTTGCGCGCGGAGTCGGGGATCGACCCGGACCCGATGGCGGCGTACGCGCGGTCCGGCTACGCCGAGCGGATCGTCGCCGACCGGGTCGGCGGCACCCAGGCCGGCTGGGGCGCCTGAGCGCGCGTCCGTCCCCGCGTCAGCGGTACGGCCCGGGGCGGGTCCGGCGGTTCGCCGGTCCCGCCCCGGGCCGTTGACCGTCACCTGTCCCGGGATCTCAGCGGACGGTGACGGTGGTGGCGCTGTGCACGCTGCGGGCCGGGAGGGTGACGGTCAGTGTGTGGTCCGCCGCGCTGTAGTGCCAGGCCGTCCTGGGCAGCCGGACGCCGGTGGCGGCCACCGCGCCGGGCGCGGAGATCCCGCGGAAGGCCACCGTCCACTGCCGGCTGGTGACCTGGCCGGGGAAGGAACCGTCGGCCGCGCCGATCCGCAGGGTGTGCACTCCCTTGCGCTCGCTGTAGTGGACGGCCGTGGTCGCGGAGCGGGCCGGCACCGCGGAGGTGCCGTCGTCCTCGTAGAGCTGGAACGAGCCCGACGCGCCGCCGGTGACGGTGAGCGTGACCTTCTTCAGCGGGCTCTTCGCGTCGCTGCTGACGTGGTCGGTCCTGGTCGGCACGACCGCGCCGGCCCGGACGAACACCGGCATCGTGTCGAGCCCGGTGGTGATGGTCTGCGTGGTGCCGCCGGGGTAGGTCTGCCCGGTGAAGTAGTCGGTCCAGGTGGTGCCCGGCGGCAGCCACACCGAGGTGGTGGCGGTGGTGCCGGGCGTGGTGACCGGCGCGACCAGCACGTCGGGCCCGTACATGTACTCGCTGCCCGCCGTGGTGTAGGCGCTGTCCTCCTCCGGGTACTGGAGGTACATCGGCCGGACCACCGGGACGCCGGTGGCGTTGGCCTGCTGGGCGAGGGTGTAGGTGTACGGCAGCAGGTCCTCGCGCAGGTTGAGGAACTTGTCCGCGGAGGCGCGCGCGTCCGTGCCGTACTGCCAGGGCAGCCGGTCGCTGTGGTTGCCGTGCAGCCGGTCCACCGGCTGGAAGGTGCCGAGTTGGACCCAGCGGGCGTACAGGTCGTCGGGGAGCTTGGTGGTGGACTTCTGCTGCCCGCCGTCGGAGTACGTCTCGGAGCCGGTCAGCCCGGTCGCATCGTTGAAGCCGCCGATGTCGTGGCTGACCGCGGACAGGCCGGTGGAGGCGGACTCGCCCGGGGTGTAGCCGACCTCGAACTTCAGGGTGCCCCAGGTGGAGGAGGTGTCCCCGGTGAAGTGGACGGTGGTGCGCTTGTCCGCCCACGGTCCGGTCGGCAGGCCGGTCGGGCTGCTGTAGCCGCCGGACTGGAGTGACCCGAAGGCCCGGGAGAGCACGAACCCGCGCCCGACGGTCTTGTCCGCGTCGGTGGCGTACTGCTGGTTGATCCAGGCGTCGGGGGTGACACCGGCCAGCGTGGACTGCGAGTTGTCGCAGCACCAGTCCAGCCACCAGAAGTCCGCGCCGGCCTGCTCCATCGTCTGGTGCAGCCCCAGGTACGCCTTGAGCTGGTCCGGGTCGCCGAAGTCGAAGGTGTACGTGCACACGTCGCCGTCGCAGCCGCTCTTGGCGAGCTTGTTCTTCGCGGTGGACTCGGCCTGCGCGAACTGCGGGTCGGTGCTGACGATGCTCGGGTGGATGTTGAGCGTGTTGTGCAGCCCCTGGCCGGCGGCCCAGTCGAAGAACGCCTTCGGGTCGGGGAACTTGGCCGGGTCCATCTCCCAACCGTCCCAGGTCGCCGGTGACTTGAAGTCGGTGTCGGTGACCAGGACGTCCAGCGGGTCGCCCTCGGAACGGAACGCGGGCAGGATGGTGTTCTCGTAGTCGGCCGCGGTGCGGTCCAGGTACTCCGAGTACCAGACCCCGTAGGCCCATTCGGGCAGCAGCTCGGAGGGGCCGGTGAGGGTGGCCAGGTCCGTCAGCGCCTGCTGGTAGTCGTGCCCGTAGCCGAAGAGGTAGCCGTCCTGGTAGGGCGCGCCGCCGTGGCCGGGCCGCGCGGAGGCCGTCCCGGTCGCGGTGGAGTACAGCGCCGAGGAGGTGTCGTCCAGCAGGTACCAGCCGTCCCGGTAGAGCAGGCCGGGCGTGATGGACGGGTCGCCGTTGTCGCCGTTGACCCCGTCCAGGCCGCGGCGGTAGCCGCCCAGGGCGATGTGCGGCGCGGGCGCGGGCGCGCTCTGGTCGCTGACGGACACCGTGTCGGCGTTGACGTGGCAGCTGGTCGCGTCCGGGCAGCCCAGGGTGATGTCGTCGGTGCCCGCGGTCAGGGTGACCGGGACCGACGCGGTGCCCCAGGTGTCCCAGTCGGCGGTGGCCGGCAGGCTGAGCGTCGTGTCGTCGCCGCCGGCCGTGACCGTCATGGTGCGGGTCTGGTGCAGGCCGTCGCCGCCGACGCCGTTGGCGTAGCGCACCCGCAGCAGGTAGGTGCCGTCGGCCGGCACCCCGACGATCCGGTGGGTCAGCCCGGCGCCCTGGTTCAGCTCCGCGACGAAGCCGGCCCCGGAGTAGCCCTGGTGGTTCGTGGCGACCACCGCGGAGCCCGTGGCGCGGCCCGCCTCGGACTCGCAGCTCACCCCGAACCGGCAGTCCGTGATCGCGGTGGCCGACGTCCCCGGGTAGGACGCGCCGGGCGTGACCACCGCGACGCTGTCGAGGTTGACGTTGCCGGAGTCCGCGGCGGCGTGCGCCAGCGTCACCGTGTGGTGGCCGGCGGTCAGGTCGATCGGCACCCGCGCGACGGCCCAGGTGTCCCAGTCCGCGGTCACCGGCAGGCTCACCGTCCGCGCCGTGCCGCCGTCCACCGTCAACGACAGCGTGCGGGTGGTGTTCTTGCCGTCGCCGCCCAGCGCGTTGGCGTACCGGGCGTCGAACTCGTAGGAGCCCGCCGACGTGGCGTCGACGTCGGCCGAGACCGAGTCGCCCTGCGCGGTGAAGCCGGCCAGGAAGCCGGTGCCGGTGGCCCCGGTGTGGTCCGACGCGGTGCTGACGCCCGCGGCCGAGAGGTCCTCCGCCTCGCACAGCGCGCCGACCGTGCAGGTCAGCCCGTTCCACGGGGTGGCGGTGACCGGGGTGGTGCCCGCGTTCTGGTCCACCGTGAGGTTCTGCGCGGTGAAGGCCCCCGAGTCCACCTTGTACCGCAGGGTCACCTTGCTGGTGGTGAGGGTGAGCCAGCCGTCGGAGGTGCTGGAGGTGTACGGCGTGCTGGTGAAGGAGTCCCGGCCGATGGCGTTGAAGGTCGGGCTGTCGGTGAACTGCCCGTCGCCGGCGTACTCGGTACGGATCAGCGTCGGCGACAGCACCTCGAACCGGGCGTCGCCGGACGTCACGGTCGGGATGCGGGGGTGGGCCGTGCCGTGCGCGGACGCCGCCTGTCCGGTGCCGGTGAGCACCGTGGCGGCGGCCGCCGCCGCGGCCACGACCGCGATCCGCCGCCGTACGCCGATCGCCCGGCGGCGCGACCTCGCCGCGCTCATCGGGTCACGCTCAGCAGGGCGAAGACGCCGCCGATCACCGGGCGCGCCTGGAAGCCGCCGGCCGGCCGGTCGTTGACGGTGTCGTACCAGTCGGTGAACGGCACCCGGGACGGCGTGGTGTGCGCGAACGCGTAGTACGAGTCGATGAGGTAGGCGCTCACGGGATGGTCACGCAGCCAGGCGGCGGTCCACATCTCCCAGTCTCCCTTGGTGTAGGCGTGCCGGACGTCCAGCGGGATGCCGTAGGGGTTGACCTGGGTGAGGTACCACGCCGCCTCCTCGGCGGCGACCGAGGACGGCACCAGGCCGAGGCCGAGCAGCGCGTCCGGGTAGCCGTTGTACTTCAGGCTCCAGGTGCCCGGCTGGTCGTAGGCGAGCTTGAGGTGGTCGGGGGTGGTGTCCTGCGCCTTGCCGGTCCACTGCCCGATGTAGTCCTTGGCGACGCCGAGGTAGCGGGTGCGGTCGGCGGCGTTGCCGGCCGCGGCGGCCACCTCGCTCATCGCGCCCAGGCCGAGGATGCCCTTCAGGGCGAGGTTGGCGCTGTGCCCGATGAAGCCGGTGAAGTCGTCGGTCTGGTTCTGGAAGCCCGGGTCGAGGGCGTTGTCGACCAGGTAGTCCGCCCACTGCTTGAGGATCGGGTAGTGCCCGGTGGCGAAGGCCCGCCCGGCCGAGGCGGACGCGCCCTTCAGGTAGGCCGCCGACATCAGCAGCATGTTCGCGGACTCCTCGACGGGCATGTCCTCCTCGTTGCCGTCGTTGTGGCCGGCGGCGTTCGGGTAGGAGGAGCCCAGGTCGTGCTCGGCGAACTCCTTGGGCCAGCCGCCGTGTTCGGCGTACTCCAGCACCGGCGCCAGCAGCAGCCCGAGGTAGGCCGGGTCCGCCCAGGCGAAGACCGGCATCGCCGGGTAGAGCAGGTCCACGGTGGAGACGTTGCCGGAGGAGGAGATCTCCTTCAGCATCGCCCACGGCTTGCCGTCCTTGCTGACCAGTTCGGTGCCGCCGTACGCCTGCCGCAGCGCCAGCGCGCACAGCGCCGCGTACTTCGGGCCGCCGGCCGCCGTCGCCTCCTGGCGCACCTTGCGGTCGAGCGCGGCCGTACGGGTGGCGGCGGTGGCGAGGTCGCCGTGGAAGAAGGCCGCCATCTGCTGCCAGGTCGGCCAGTACGACTTCCACAGCGGCGGCAGCGGCGTGCCGAGGTAGCTCACCGCGGGCTCGCGCACATGGCCGACGGACAGCACCGCCTGCTGCGCGGTGCGGTGGACGCTGCCGAGGTCGAAGTGGAAGGCGAAGACCGGCCAGGCGTCGTTGATCGCGCGCGGCTGGCGGGTGTCGGCGCTGCCGGCGAGCTTGCCGTCGGTCAGGGCGGCCGGGCGCACCACCGTGTCGGCGCCGATCTGCCAGGTCAGCCCGGGGCGGTTGGTGGCGCTCCACACCACGGTGCCCCAGGTCGCCATGTCCCCGTTCTCCGCGAGGGACTTGGTGCCGTCGGGGGTGAACGACAGCGAGGTGAGCGAGCCGCTGCCGGCGCCGGCCACCTGCTCCCCCGACCAGCCGATCTTCGTGCCGGAGTCGCCGTGCGCCCACTCGCCGGAGATGTCGAGGTACAGCTTCACGTCGTGCGCCGCGCCGTCACCGCTGCGCACCTCCGCCGTCAGGTACGACAGCGGCACCGACTGCCGGCGCAGGTCGCCCGGCTCCACCGGGGACAGGAAGGTCAGCGTCAACTCCACGCCGGCCGCCTCGTACTGGAACACCGAACGGGTCGCGGTGGTGGTCAGCGAGCGCTGCGCCATGCCGCGCAGCACCTGCCCGTCGATGTTCGGCGCGCCCAGGAACAGGTACGGCACGCCGTCGATCTGCGCGATGCCGGTCATCGCGGTGGTGCGGCCGGTCCAGAACGTCGGCCAGGTGCCGGCGGTGTTGCTCGCCGGCAGCCAGGCGCTCAGATACGGCGAGCGCACCGCCAGCGGCACCGCCGGCGGCCGGATCGGGTCGAAGACGGTGTCCACCGCGGTGGTGCCGCCCGGCTTCCCGGACGCGCCGCTCCGCGCGGCGGCGAAGGAGGAGGCGGTGGAAGCGGAGGAGGAGGGGGCCGCCGTGTCCGCGGCCCGCGCGCTGCCCGCGACACCCGGCAGCAGCCCGGTGCCCGCCGCGCCGAGCCCGACGACGCCGGCCGCTCCCGTCCAGCGGATCAGGCCGCGCCGGCTCATCCCCTGCCCCGGCCCGGCGGCGGCAACGGTGGTGTCGGCGTCGGTGGAGTCGGCGGCTTCCACGGGCGGCGGGCCGTCCGGCGGCCCGGTGACGGGTGGGGCCACGTCGTTGCTTCTGTATGTCATCGGTTTCCTCCAGGAACCGCTCCCGTGCGGAGCGGGATGGCAGGGGCGCGCGCTCCGGCCCGGGTGGGGCAGACCGAAGCCGCGGCTTGGGGCGTGCCCGTCGGAAGAGATTCCTACAACGATGTAAAGCGAGGCGAGATGATGACAGCACAGCCCAGATGTCATGTCCATCCCCTGTACCGGACAGATTTCCGCCGCGTTTCGCGATGTCCGGCCATGGCACACCGCGCCCCGTGAATATCCGAACACCCTTGCCCATCAGCAGGTTTGAAGCCGACTCCAGGAGGAGCGAGCCGGTCGGGGAGAGCGCCGCCGGCGCCTCGCGCAGCCGCGCACGAAGGAGCCCGCACGCCTGGCACGCGCCAGGAGAGCGTCACGGCGACCGCACACGTTCGGCGCCGTGGCGACCAGGTTTCTCCATCGTTGTAAAGGCGCCCGCCGGACCCGGCGCACCGGCCGCGACCTGCGGTCGGCGACCGCGAAAGCCGTGCCGCACCCCTTGACCCGCGACAGTACGGCGATGCGAGAATCCGTGAGTTCCTGGTTGGTTCTGTTCAATGCTGGTCAGTTATGACGCCTCTTCAGGGCGCCATCGGTGCACGCGTCGACGAGAAGGGTCCCACCATGCCGGTCGACCGCAGGTCTTTTCTGATCGCAGGAGCGGCCGGAGCCGCGGCCCCCGCGCTGCCCGGGCTCGCCGCGACCGCGAGCGCCCACACCGACCCGGCGCGGCCGGCCGGCTCGCACTCCGCCCTCCCCCGCACCGTCGACCTCGCGGACGGCTGGCGCTTCGCGCTGGTGAACCCGGCCGGCATCACCGACCCCACCGGCTCCTACGCCGACGCCGCCGACCCCGGCTACGACGACTCCCGCTGGCGGGCCGTCCGCGTCCCGCACGACTGGAGCATCGAGCAGACCCCCACCACCGCCGACAACACCTCCGGCGGCACCGGCTTCCTGCCCGGCGGACTCGGCTGGTACCGCAGGTCGTTCACCCTGCCGGCCGCCGTCAAGGGCCGCCGCGTCTCGGTCGAGTTCGACGGCGTCTACATGGACAGCTCCGTCTACTGCAACGGCACCCTGGTCGGCACCCACCCTTACGGCTACACCGGGTTCGCCTACGACCTCACCGACCTGCTGCACACCGACGGCCGCACGGCCAACGTGATCGCGGTCCAGGTCCGCAACCAACTGCCCAGCAGCCGCTGGTACTCGGGCAGCGGCATCTACCGCAACGCCCGGCTGGTCGTCACCGACCCGGTGCACGTCGCCCGGCACGGCACCTACGTCACCACGCCCGACCTCGCCGACACGCTGAACCCGAGGCAGGGAAGCGGCTACGCCACCGTGCGCGCCCAGGTCGGCGTCGTCAACGAGACCGGCGGCACCGTCGCCGCCACCGTGGTCAACACCGTCCGGGACCGCCAGGGCCGCCAGGTCGCGCGGGCCAGCTCGCCGCTGACGCTCGCGGCGGCCACCGGCGCGCAGGACGTCACCACGCAACTGCGCGTGGAGCGACCGCAGTTGTGGTCGTACGCCACTCCGGAGAACCGGTACACCCTGGAGACGGACATCCAGGTGCACGGCGAGACCGTGGACACCGTCACCACCACCTTCGGCGTGCGCCACTTCACCCTCGACCCGGACCACGGCCTGTCCGTCAACGGCGAGCCCACCAAGATCCGCGGCGTGGACCTGCACCACGACCAGGGCGCGCTCGGCGCCGCGATCCACTACGACGCGGTGCTGCGCCAGATGACGATCATGAAGTCCATGGGCGTCAACGCCTTCCGCACCTCCCACAACCCGCCGTCGCCGGAGATGATCCGGGTCTGCGAGGAGCTGGGCATCGTGATGATGGTCGAGGCGTTCGACTGCTGGCGCACCGGCAAGAACACCTACGACTACGGCCGGTTCTTCGACGCCAACAGCGCCGCCGACATCGCGGAGATGGTGTCCGCCGCCCGCAACTCGCCCGCGGTGATGATGTGGTCGATCGGCAACGAGATCCCCGACTCCACCTCCACCGCGGGCCTGGCCATGGCCGACGGGCTGATCGCCGCGATCCGCGCGCTCGACACCACCCGCCCGATCGTCATCGGCTCCGACAAGTACCGCGGCCTGCCGGCGGTCGGCTCCCCCGCCGACCTGATGCTCGCCAAGCTCGACGGCCTCGGCCTCAACTACAACACCGCCGCCTCCGTGGACGCGCTGCACGCCCGCTACCCGCACCTGTTCCTCTTCGAGTCCGAGTCGTCCTCGGAGACCTCGACCCGCGGCACCTACCAGGAGCCGCAGCACCTCAACACCGGCGAGAACCACACCCCCGGCCGGCGGGCCACCTCCTCGTTCGACAACAACCTCGCCTCATGGACCATGAGCGGCGAGTACGGCCTGAAGAAGGACCGCGACCGGGCCTTCTTCGCCGGCGAGTTCCTCTGGTCCGGCACCGACTACATAGGCGAGCCGACGCCGTACGGCGTCTTCCCGGTGAAGGCGTCGTTCTTCGGCGCGGTCGACACGGCCGGCTTCCCGAAGGACATGTACCACCTCTTCCGCAGCCAGTGGACGTCCGAGCCGATGGTGCACCTGCTGCCGATGGACTGGACGGACCACCGGCCGGGCGAGACCGTCGAGGTGTGGGCGTACTCCACCGTGGACACCGTCGAGCTCTACCTCAACGGCCGCTCGCTCGGGGTGCGCCGCTTCGACACCAAGAAGACGGTGGACGGGCGTACCTACCTGGAGACCACCGAGCCGACCGGCGACGACAAGACCGTCACCACCGGCGCCTACCCCGGCAGCTACACCAGCCCGAACGGCAGCGCGGGCAAGCTCCACCTGACCTGGCAGGTGCCGTTCGCCGCCGGCGAGCTGAAGGCGGTCGCCCGCAGGAACGGCAAGGTGGTGGCCACCGACGTGCTGCGCACCGCCGGCGAGCCGCACGCCGTCCGGCTCACCCCGGACCGCGCCTCCGCGGTGGCCGACGGCGACTCGCTGGTCTACGTCACCGCCGAAGTGATCGACTCCCACGGCGTGGTGGTGCCCGGCGCCGACCACCTGCTCACCTTCACCGTCTCCGGCGGCTCCCTGGCCGGCCTGGACAACGGGCAGCAGGAGAGCGCCGAGCGCTACCAGGCCACCACCCGCACCGCCTTCCACGGCAAGGCCCTCGCCATCGTGCGCTCCGGCACGAGCGCGGGACACCTCGACGTGACCGCGAGCGCCCCCGGCCTGCACCGCGGCACCACCTCGGTGCGCACCACGCGCGCGCCCGGCGCGGTGGCCGCCACTCCCCCGGTCCGCTTCGTCCCGGACCCCGGCCCCGGCACCCCGTCCTACCCGCTGGCCGACGCGAGCTACTCCGGCTCGCCCTCCTCGCTGCCGGCCGCGATGCTCGACGGCGACCCGGCCACCGGCTGGTCCAACGCCTTCGCCAAGAGCGCCACCGCGCTGCTGCCCGCGTTCAACGGCGCCCGCCCCGCGGACTGGGTCTCGGTCACCTGGGCCACCGCCCGCCGCGTCGACACCGTCTCCGTCTCCTTCACCGTGGACGCGACGCACACGCTGCCGGCCACGGTCACGGTGTCGTACTGGGACGGCGACCGCTGGACCCCGGTGAAGCACCCGGCCGTCTCCTGGGCGAGCGCGAGCGACAGCCCCACGGTCGTCTCCTTCACCGCCGTCCACACCGCGCGGCTGCGGCTGGACCTGACCAGCGCGGCCCCCGGCACGCCCGCCGGCGCGCAGCGCGTCAGCGCGCTGACCGCCACGGCGGCCGGGTGAGCGGATGAGCGGATGACCCGGTGGAGCGGCGCTGCTCGGAGTACCCCACGTCATAGTGGAGAGCGCGCCGCTCCACGTACGATCACGCAATGGCTGACATGACCGACACCACGCCCGGCTGGCTGGCTCCCGAGGAACTGGAGCTGGCCCGCGCTCGTATGCCGATCCTCTACGTCGACGCCGTGCCGGTGCGGGTCGACGACAACGGAGAAGTCACCCACATCGGGCTGCTGCTGCGCATCGGACCGGACGGGACGGTCAGCCGCAGCCTCGTCTCCGGGCGGGTGCTGCACCACGAACGGGTGCGGGACGCGCTCGTCCGGCACCTGGAGAAGGACCTCGGGCCGGTCGCGCTGCCGCGGGTGCCCGCCTCGCTCCAGCCGTTCACCGTCGCGGAGTTCTTCCCGACCGAGGGCGTCACGGCCTACCACGACCCGCGGCAGCACGCGGTCTCGCTCGCGTACGTCGTGCCGGTGGCGGGTGACTGCCGGCCGCGGCAGGACGCGCTGGACCTGGTCTGGTTCACCCCGGAGGAGGCGTCCTCGGCGCAGCTCCAGGAGGAGATGCCAGGCGGCCGCGGCATCCTGCTCAAGCAGGCACTGGCGCACGTCGGCCGCCTGGACTGACCCCGTCCGGCCGCGTGGGTCGGACGGCGCGGTCACCGGGTGGAGAAGGTCACCCGGTGAACCCGGTCACCCGGTCACCCGGTGGAGGTGTCCCCGGTCACGGTGACCTGGCGGCCCTGGGGCGTGCTGGTGGACGTGGTGCTGAGGCAGCTGCCCGAGCTCGGGTCGGTGACGGCCGGGAGGCCGCCGGTGTAGTCGGTGCCGCCCTCCGAGCCGACCGGGGCGCCGTAGGTCACGGTGACCTGCTGGCCGCACCCGGCGGTCAGGTAGGGCTCGATGAAGCCGGAGTCGGCGGGCTTGAAGCGGCCCGAGTCGGACGGCAGGCTGAAGCTGCCGATGTGGGTCACGGTCGCGCCGGTCGCCTCGTCCACCACGTCCCCGGTCATGAGCTGGGTGTCCCCGGTGACGCTCGCCCGCTGCAGCACCAGCGCGTACATCGTGCCCTTGGTGTAGGCGAAGCGTGCCGCGCAGCTCACACCGGCCCCGCCGTCCGCGCCGTAGGAGCAGTTGGCGTCGGTCGTGGTGGCCGCGGCGTTGAAGGAGCTGAACACCGCCTGGAGGGTGGGGCGGCCGTCGGCGTCCACCTCCTTCGGCTGGAAGCCGGCGTACGGGCGGGTGCCGCTCTCCAGCGTCGTGTAGTAGGCGAAGTAGATGCCGCCGGCGTCGGGCGCGGACTCGAAGGACATCGGGAGCGTGAGCCGGCTGACCGGGGTCGGCGCGCCCGTGCTCCAGGAAGAGGTGGGCGTCGAGGCCCACGACTGCCCGGTCATGGCGACGCCGAGCAGCGCGGCCGCCCCGGCGACGGTCGCCGAGCGCAGCAGCGTACGGCGCCGGGAGCGGATACGGGTGCGGATACGGGTGGGGGTGGAGGTGCGGGACGCGGCGGGAGCGGGGCGGGAGGAGCCGGGGGAACGCAGGTCGGGTCGCATGTCATCTCCGGTGTGGGGCGGGCCAATGGATGCGGAACGGTGGTTCGGGGTGGGTCGGTTGGGGGCCGGGTCGGTGGGCGAGGGCTCACGTCGGCTGCGGGCGGCGCCGGTCGGGGTGCGCGGGGCCGGGCCGGGAACCCGGGGTGGGGCGAGGGTGCGGCCGGGCCGGTTCGGAGCCGCCGGCCGGGTCGCGGCAGCGGGTGTTCCCGAACCGGCCGCGGCCGTCGGCGAGTCGGGCGGTCAGGCGGTCAGGCGGTCAGGCGGTCAGGCGTGGACGCGCACCTCGGCCAGGCCGATCCGGGCCGGACCGGTGCCGGTCGCGGTGATCCGCACGTAGCGGCCCCGGGCGTGCAGGTGGTCCAGGATGCTGGGCCGCAGCGCCTTGCCGCCGAGGTGCACCGTGGTGGCCCGGGCGAAGTCGGGCGTGGCGCTGATCGACACGTCGACGTCGGCGGTGGCCATGGTGGCGTCGTTCCAGATCTCGATCCGGTCGATCGGGCGGACCGCGCCGAGGTCGGTCTGCCACCAGGAGCCGGCGCCGGAGAGCGTGAGCGCGTCGGTGGTGGTGTCGCCGTCGATCGCGTTCGCGGCCGTGGCCGTGCCGTCGGTGGCGGACTGGGTGGCCGTGCCGGCCCGGGCCAGGTCGGCGGGCAGCGGTTCGACGTGCGGGCCGTCGGCGCCCGCCCGGGCGGCGATCGCGGTGGCCTGGGCCGGCAGCGTGTCGAGCCGGGTGTGGTTGCCGGTCGCGACCGAGCCGGTGCCGGCCAGGGCGGGGGCGTCGGTGTCCGTCCAGTTGCCGGTGGCGGTGTTCTGGATGCCGTAGTCCGCCCAGTTGGAGATCCACTTGTAGCCGAGGCGGGTCAGGACGTTGTCCGCCACGGTGATGTGGGAGGACTGCTCGTCCAGGTAGATGCCGTTGCCGTCCCGCTCGGTGTTGCCGTACGCGGAGCGGTTGATGTAGTTGCCGGAGATCACCGTGCCCGGCTGGTCGCCTTGGGTGTAGATCGCGCCGCCGTCGTGCTGGCCGTCCTTGACCGCCATGACGTCGGTGATCCGGTTGTCCGTGATGTGGTTGTCGCGCAGCACCGACTGCTGCGCGCCGGGCTGGTTCCAGCCCCATCCGACGGAGACACCGGAGTACGGCAGGTGCTCCAGCGTGTTGTGGTCGACGGTCAGGCCGGCCTCGTAACCGGCCCAGATCCCGGCGGCGTCGGTGTACTCGACTCCCGCGTGGTCGATGGTGTCGTACGCCACCGTGTTGTCGGTGCCGGCGAGTTGAGGCGCCGGGTTCGGGTCGGTGTCGCCGATGTAGAGGGCGCCGGAGGACAGGTCGGTGAAGCGGGAGCGGGTGACCGAGGAGTGCTGGGTGCCGTCCTGGAGCACCGCCCCCGCGCCGCCGAGATGGGTGAAGTCGGCGCCCTGGACGTGTACGTCGCGCCCGCCGTCGACGGTGAGCGCGGCCGACGGCTTGGTGTAGTAGCGGCCGGACTGGTCGGCGGGGCCGCTCGCTCCGGTGAGGGTGAGGCCGGCCTGGGTGCCCGCGTACCCGTCCGCGGTGTCCGGCTGGTGGTAGGCGGCGTAGGCGAAGCCGATGCCGGTCAGGTCCAGGTCGTGCGCGTGGTCGAGGACCGCGAGCTGCTCGGTGGCGGGGGTGACGGCCTGGTCGCGGCGCATGTCCTGCCCGGGCAGCGGCAGGTAGGTGACCGTGCGGGCCGCCGAGTTCCAGACGAACTCGCCCGGCGTGTCGAGGAGTTCGGGCGCGTTCTGGAACCAGGCGACGCCCGTGTAGCGGGTGGAGTCCACCGTGGTGGTGTCCCACGAGGGGCCGGTGCGGCCGGTGCCGCTGGAGGAGTCGGCCCAGCACGGCTGCGCGAAGGTCAGCACGTCGCCGCTGACGCCGGTGACCCGGCACTGGTAGTTGCGCCAGCGGACCTTGATGACGGCGGTCACGTCGGTCGGACGGGCCCACCGCGCGATGCCGGTCGCGACGGCTCCGGTCAGGCCGTCCTTCGTCGCGTGGCAGACGCTCGCGGCGCAGGCGGCGCCCCGGGCCGGTGTGGCGCGCCGGCCGCCGACGAAGAGCTGGCGGGCCGTCACTCCGGCGGGCACGGCGGCGGTCCAGGTGCCGTCATGGTTCCTCGTCCAGCCGGTCAGGGTGCGGCCGCCGGACAGCACGGGGTGCGCACCGGGTGCGGCGGCCCAGGTGACGGTGTGCCCGTCGCGGCCGGAGTCGTCCGGGCCGAGCGTCAGGGGCGCGGTCAACGGGTAGGTGCCGCCGCGCAGTTCGACCCGCACGTCCCGGTCCATGCCGCCGGCGATGTCGGCGCGGACCTTGGCCCGCGCGCCGTCCAGGGAGCAGGGGCGCGCACGGTCGCAGACGTCGCCGCTGCCGGTGGGCGCGGCCTGGTAGACGGTCGGGCCGGGCCGCGCGGCCGACGTGGCCGAGGTGGCGGACGCGGCGCCGGCGGGCAGCACGGTGGCGGCCAGCGCGGCGGCGGCGAGTACGGCGGTGCGGATGGTCGGCTTCACGCGCTCACGCTCCAGTCGGGGTGGCCCGGCATCGGGGGGTTGACGGCGCCGAAGAGCCAGTCACGCAGGAAGGGGTCGAGGGAGGAGTCCCCGGTGACCTGCACGGCGTGCCGGATGAAGTCCTCGCTCGACGCGTTGGAGTTCCTGAAGCGCTCCGGCCACAGCCGCATGATCCGGTCGAACCGCGCCTGGCCGGCCCGCATCCGCAGGGCGTAGAGCACGAGCGCGCCGCCGTCGTAGATGTTGGTGCCGCCGAGCGCGTTCGGCAGCCCGGGCGGGCCGTCGGCGGCACGGACGGCGTTCAGCGACCCGTAGGTCTTCCGCATCGCGTCCGCCAGCACCGACCAGCCGCGCTCCTCGCTGTAGAGGGCCGCGTAGTACGTCGCCGGGCCCTCGTTGAGCCATGCCTGCTGCCAGTCGCGCGGCGTGACCGAGTCGCCCCACCACTGGTGGGTCAGCTCGTGCACCATCGTGTTCTCCCACGTCGGGTTGCCGTCCGCGTTGGGCTTGAACCAGTTGGTGCCGAACAGGCTCAGCGTCTGGTTCTCCAGGGCGTCGGTGTAGCCGCCGTAGATGTGCAGGCCGTACAGCGAGAACGGGAAGCGCCCGAACTTCGCCTCCAGCCAGGCGAGATGGTCCGCCGTCCGCGCCACCACCGGGGCGTAGGTGTCCTCCTCGCCCTGCGGGACGACGTGGCGCAGCGGCAGCCCGGTGTGGCTCGCGCCGTACAGGTAGGTGCCCTTGACGACGGCGATCCCGCACAGTTCGGTGGGCATCGGCTCGCGCAGCGCGAAGTGCCAGACCGCCGAGCCGTCCGAGCGTGGCGTCCTGCGCAGCAACTCGCCGTTGGCGGTGGCGACATAGCCCTCGGGGGCGCTGAGGTGGAAGGTCCACGCGGCCTTGTCGGAGGGGGTGTCGTTGCAGGGGAAGAAGGTGTCGGCGCGTGACGCCTGGGCGGCGCAGGCGAAGCCGCCGTCGGCGCCGAACACCCAGCCGCTGAGGCCGGACCGGTGGTCCTTGCCGTTGCCGTGGTAGCGGACCTCGACGGTGAACGGGGCCCCGTCGTGCAGCGGCCGGGCGGGGGTGACGGTCAGCTCCTGGCCGCTCTGCCCGAGCGAGAGCGCCCATGCCGCGTCCCGCCCGTCCACGGTCACCCGGTCGATGGTGTGCCCGTCGGTGTCGAGGTTGAACGCCGACAGGTCCTGGGTGGCCAGCGCGCGCATCGCCACGACTCCGGTGAAGTCGTAGCTGACCGGGGTGAAGTCGAAGGTCAGGTCGTAGTGCGTGACCCGGTAGCCGCCGTTGCCGAGGGTCGGGAAGAGCGGGTCGCCGACACCGGGCGCGCCCGGCTCGGGATCGAAGCGGTGGGTGGCGGACGCGGCCGACGCGGGGGCGGCGCCGGCCACGGCGACCGTCCCGGCGGCGACGGCGCCGACCGCGCCGGCCCGCAGGACGGTCCGGCGGCCGGGGGCGGTCGGGGCGGTCGCGGCGGCGGGGGCGGTTCGGGTACCGCGGGGGGCGGGCTCGTCGCTGGGCAGTCTCACTTCTTCGCCCCCGTCTGCGCGGCCTCCTGGAACTCGGTCCTGGCCTTCTCGCCGCCCGCGGCGAGGTAGTTCTTCGTCAGCGTTCCGTACCAGGACATCGGCTTGCGGCCGGTGATCAGGTCCGCGACACCGTCGCCGAGCAGCGTGAGCAGGCTGCCGTAGCCCTTGGAGTCCCAGGTCGGCGAGGAGTAGCCGAGGGTGGGGTCGGGCGCCATCATCGGGATGAGGGTCGCGTACGCGTCGTGGCTGTAGCGCACGCCCTGCTCGGAGGTCGCGCTGAAGACCGCGGGCACCGCCGAGCCGAAGAACTTCCAGGGCACCGCGACGTCGGAGGTGCCCTTCGTGGTGAGCACGGGGTTGCCGCGGGCGTCCCTGGTGAAGTCGGTGCCCTCGACGCCGTAGTTGATGAGCGTGTACTCCACGCTGCCGAACGGCGAGGCGGCGAAGTCGGCGAAGGCCAGCAGCTGCCGCACCCGGTCGCCGGACGCCTTCTTCAGGTGCACGTTCTGCAGCGAGACGTTGTCCATCCAGGAGACCGCGGTCTTGCCGAACGGCACCATCGGCCGCGGGTCGAAGCTCTTGTCGACGGCCTTCATGGCGTCGACGTAGCCGGTGCTGGGGGTGAGGTAGGAGGGCATGCCGTCGTAGACGTAGGCGGCCTTGCCGTTCATGAACATGTCGGTGTACTTGGCCTTCTGGGAGCCCGACATGCCGATCGAGCCCGGGTAGAAGCAGCCCGCCTTGTACAGCGTGCGCAGCGTCTCGACCGCCGTACGGAACTCGTCGGTCTCCAGCTGGTGGGTGAACTTCCCCGTCCCGGCGTCCATCCGCCAGTCCTTCGGCGAACCGGTGCTCATCGCCACCAGGTTGGTGGCGCCGGCCATGATGGCGTACTGGTCCTTCGAGGGGCGGGTCAGCTCCTTGCACACCTTCACGAACGCGTCCGGGTCGGCGATCTCGCGCGGGTCGGTGACGCCGACCTCGGCGAACAGGTCGTGCCGGTAGAAGCCGGCGCCGCCGGTGCCCATCCGGGAGATCGGCACGCCGTACAGCCGGCCGCCGAAGATGG
Source organism: Streptomyces sp. NPDC088194 (assembly GCF_040702025.1). Classification (NCBI taxonomy): domain Bacteria; kingdom Bacillati; phylum Actinomycetota; class Actinomycetes; order Kitasatosporales; family Streptomycetaceae; genus Streptomyces; species Streptomyces sp. NPDC088194. Next base: position 99,735 of record NZ_JBFBIV010000013.1, read on the forward strand.
CGCCCTGCCACGCGGCCTTGGGGATCGCCGCGAGGTTCGGGTAGGCGCTGACCTTGTCGCCGGCCAGGTACGGGGTGAGGTCCGCGCAGGTGGCGGCGAGGAAGGCGGCCTTGTCGTCCACCCCGCCGGTCTCCGGGTACTCGAAGATGTCCGGCAGGCTGCCGCCGGCCACCATGGTCGAGAACTTCGTCGGGTAGTCGTCGGTGGGCACCGCGGTGACGTCGACCTCGGCGCCGAGCAGCTTCTCGATCTGCTGCCAGGCCGCGTTCTTCCCCCGGCCGGGCGGCGGCGGCATGAACGTCTCCGAGGTGGCCCGCACCGACTTGGCGCCCGCCAGCGGGGCGCCCTTGGTGGCGCGCAGCGGGGTGGCCGGATAGCGGTAGAAGCCCTGCGGGACGCCGGCCGCGGTGCCCGGCAGGTCGGGCTTGAGGCCGATGTCGCGGACGGTGGTGGCGGGCAGCAGGTCGGCGGCCTTCGCCGACGCCTTCGCGGTGCTCCCGCCGTCACCGCACGCGCTGAGCACGGGGGACGCGGCGAGGCCCAGGCCGACGCCGATGGCGGAGCGCAGCAGCGCTCTGCGGCCGAGGGAGGGGATGGCGGAACGGGACATGGCTCTCCTTGCCAGGAGTGGGGCAGGGTGCTGCAGGACGAGGCGGGCGGGGCTCAGCCCTTGACGGCGCCGGTGAGCACGCCCTTGGTGAAGTAGCGCTGGAGGAAGGGGTAGACGAGCAGGATCGGCACCACCGCGATGACGAGCACCGCCATCTGCACGGCCTCCTGCGGTGCCACGGTCTCGCCGGCCGCGGCGCCGCTCAGGCTCTGGCCCTGGAGCACATAGCTGCGCAGCACCATCGGCAGCGGCCACTTCGTGGAGTCGTCGAGGTAGAGCAGGGCGTTGAAGAACGCGTTCCAGTACGTCACCGCGTAGAAGAGGCTGACCACCGCGATGACGGCCTTGGACAGCGGGAGCACGATGCTGACCAGGATGCGCAGGTCGCCGGCGCCGTCGATGCGGGCCGCGTCGAGCAGTTCGGCCGGCAGGTTCATGAAGAAGGCCCGCAGCACCACCAGGTTGAAGGCGCTCATCAGCGTCGGCATCACCAGCGAGGCGTAGGTGTTGTACAGCCCGAGGTTCTTCACCAGCAGGAAGTTCGGGATGATGCCGGCGTTGAACAACATCGTGACCAGCGCCGTCATCAGGATGAGCCGGGAGCCGGTCACTTCGCGCCGGGACAGGCCGTACGCCATGCCGATGGTGAAGAGCAGGCTGACGAAGGTGCCGACGACGGTGACGCCGATGCTGACGAACAGGGCGCGCAGCACCACGCCGCCGGTGAAGACGGTGCGGTAGGCGGCCAGCGTCGGGTGGGCGGGCCACAGCACCAGTCCGGAGCTCTTGATGATGTCGGACTGGGAGGCGAAGCTGGTCGCGATGATGCCGATCATCGGATAGGCGACGGCGGCCACCACCAGGACCAGGATCAGCGCCTTGCCCCAGCGCCCGATCAGGCTCGGCCGTTCCATCCACGGCGGCCGTCCCTCGGGCGCGGCGGCCCGGCGGCGGGCGTCGCGGCGGGCCTTGCGCAGCGCCTTCGCCCCGCTCCCGGCCGGGCCGGACTCCTCCCGGCCGGGGAGGGATCGCGTGACGTCGGTGGAATCAGCGGTCAGCACCGCGGTACACCCCCTCATGGCCCAGCCGGTGGGCGAACTTGTTGGCGCCGACCACCAGAACGGTGCCGACGACGGCCTTGACCAGGCCGACCGCGGCCGCGACGCCCCAGTCGTTGTCCTGGATGCCGTGGTAGTAGACGTAGGTGTCGAGCACCTCGCCCGCGTCCGGTCCCACCGCGTCGCGCTGGAGCAGGATCTGCTCGAACCCGACGGACAGCAGGTTGCCGAGGTTGAGGATCAGCAGCAGCACGATCACCGACGAGATGCCCGGCAGCGTGACGTGCCACAGCCGCCGCCAGGGCCCGGCGCCGTCGATGGCCGCCGACTCGTACAGCCCGCGGTCGATGCTGAGCAGCGCGGCGAGGATGATGATCGTGCCCCAGCCGGCGTCCTTCCAGATCGACTCCAAGGTGAGCAGCCACGGGAAGGCGTGCGGGTCGGACATCATGTCGTAGCGCGGCAGGCCCACCTTGCCGAGCAGGTGCGGCAGCAACCCCGCGCCGCCGAGCACCTGCTGGAAGATCGAGACGATGATGATCCAGCCGATGAAGTGCGGCAGGTAGACCACGCTCTGCACGAACCGGCGCACCTTGCTGCTCATCACGCTGTTGAGCAGCAGCGCGAGCGCGATCGGCACCGGGAAGAAGAACACCAGCTGGATGACCGCGATCTCCACGGTGTTGCGGGTCGCGGACCAGAACGCCGGCTGGGAGAAGGCCGTCGAGAAGTTGGCCAGCCCCGTCCAGGTGCTGTGCATGTAGCCCAGGTAGGGCTCGTAGTGCTGGAACGCCACGACGTAGCCGAGCAGCGGCACGTAGTGGAAGACCACGAAGTACAGCAGGCCCGGCAGGGTCAGCAGCAGCATCACCTTGTCCCGCTTGAGCCGTTGCCACAGGGACAGCCGGTACACCGGCGGGCCGGCGGACGCGGCGCGCTCGCGCCGTCCGCTGCGCGGTGGACCTGTTGCGGTGTCAGCCATACGACGGGGTTCCTCTTCGACGGGGTGGCGCAGGGGTCGCCTCGGGCGGCGCCGGGGGTGTGATCGGATGTCTTCTGCTGCGAGAAAGTAGTAAGCGATTACGTCCAGCGTCAATAGTCTTCGTGAAAAGTCTGTGTTTCACGGCCGTGCGGCAGCCGGTTTCGCGAGCCACGAAACCCGTGGTCAGGCCGTATGTGCGGGCGTGACCAGCGGTGTTGGGCACCAGGAGGTTTCTTGACGGCCGCCCGGCCGAGTGCCTAGCGTGCTCTCGTCCGTAGTACACGTTTACTGTCCGGAGGCAGGGTGCGTAGCATCGATGAAGCGTCGGCTGGTCCCGCAGCGGAGGCCGGCGATCCACCGAGGCGGCCGCGCGCGCTGTTGACGATGAGCCCCGGCGCGGTCGACAACGTCTTCCCGCCGGCCGTGCGGCGCCGCCTGGCGGAAGTCGCCGACCTGCGCCGCCCGCACCCGGTGGACGACTTCTCCTCCGCCGCCGTGGCGGCCGAACTGGCCGACGTCGAGGTGCTGGTGACCGGCTGGGGCTGCCCTCCGGTGGACGCGGCGGTGCTGCGGCGGGCGCCCCGGCTGCGCGCGGTCATCCACGCCGCCGGCACGGTGCGCACCTTCCTGTCACCCGAGGTCTTCGACCGCGACATCGTCGTCTCCTCGGCCGCGGCCGCCAACGCCGTACCGGTCGCCGAGTTCACGCTGGCGGCGATCATCCTGGGCGCCAAGCGGGTCATGCCGCTCGCCCGGCTCTTCCAGCACCGCCGCACCCACCGCACCGCGGCCGACCTCGACGGCCAGCACTGGCTCGGCACCCACGGCCTGACCATCGGGGTGATCGGCGCGTCGCGCACCGGCCGCCGGGTGATCGAACTGCTGCTGCGCACCCTGGACGCCCAGGTGCTGCTCTACGACCCGTACCTGCGCGACGGCGAGGCCGAACTGCTGGGCGCGCGGCGGACCGACCTGGACACCCTGGTGGCCGGCAGCGACGTGGTGACCGTGCACGCGCCCCAGACGCCGGCCACCCGCCACCTGCTCGACGCCCGGCGGCTGGCCCTGATGCGGCCGGGCGCCCTGCTGGTGAACACCGCGCGCGGCGCGCTGGTCGACATCGACGCGCTCACCGAACACCTGGTCAGCGGCCGGCTGGACGCGGTCCTCGACGTCACCGAGCCCGAACCGCTCCCCCCGCAGCACCCGTTGTGGACCTTGCCGAACGTCTTCCTGACGCCCCATCTGGCCGGCGCCCAGGGCAACGAGGCGGCCCGGCTCGGATCGCTGGCCGTGGACGAACTCGTCCGCTACACACGGCGCGAGCCGCTGCTGCACCAGGTGCGGCAGGCCAGCTGGGAGTATCTGGCATGACGGCGGCCGACCCGGTCGGGGAGAGGTGGCGCGAGGCCGCACCGCCAGACCATAGGCTCAGCGGAACGAGACGGCGGGCAGAGGGCGGCACGATGCGTCGGGCAGGTACGACATCCCAGGACGCGCGACGGCGCGCGACAGTCACCGACGTGGCACGGCACGCAGGTGTCTCCACGGCCACGGTGTCACGGGTCATGAACCGCAACTACCCGGTGGCCGCGGCCACCCGGGAACGGGTCGAGGCGTCCATGCGCGAACTCGGCTACGTCGTCAACGCGCACGCCCGCGCGCTCGCCGGGGTCTCGGCCCGCACCGTCGGCATCGTGGTCAACGAGGTGATCGACCCGTTCTACGCCTACATCGCGCGCGGCGTGGAGCGGGAGGCGGCCAGTGGCGACCGGCTGTGCCTGGTCTGCTGCACGCAGGGCGACCCGCAGCGCGAGCTGGCCTTCATCGAGTTGCTCCACCAGCGCCGCGCGGACGCGGTGATCCTGGTCGGCGGCAGCGTGCAGGACCGCGGCTACGTCGCCGAACTGGAGCGCCGGGCGAGCGCGTTGCACGCCGACGGCAGCAAACTGGTGCTGTGCGGGCGGCCGGGCATCGGCGAGCGGGCCCCGACCGCGCAGGTGGAGTACGACAACGAGGGCGGCGCCTTCGCCATAACCGACCACCTGCTCACCCAGGGCCACCGGCGGATTCTCTACCTCGGCGGCCCACCGCGGCTGTCCACCAGCCGCGACCGGCTGGCCGGCCACCGCCGGGCGCTGAAGGCCCGGGGCGTCGAAGCCGACCCCGAGCTGGTCCAGCACGGCCCGTTCAGCCGCTCCTTCGGCCACCACCGGATGGCCGAACTGCTCGACGGGGGCCCGGACTTCACCGCCGTCTTCGCGGCCAACGACATCGTGGCGGCCGGCGCCGCCCAGGCGCTCGAAGAGGCGGGCGTGCGGGTGCCGAAGGACGTCTCGCTGGTCGGCTACGACGACATCCCGGTCGCCCAGGAGCTGCGTCCGCGGCTCACCACCGTGCACGTCCCGCTGGAGGAGATGGGCCGCCAGGCGGTCCGGCTCGCCCTCGCCGGCGGCGACGAGGACGACTGGCGCGAGCAGCCGAGCGGCGTCGTGCGGCTCGGCACGCACATCGTGGTCCGCGACTCGGTGGCACCGCCCGGCGGCGGCAGCCGGGCCCGCCGGGTGTGAGCGTTTACTAGCCGTCTCAGCCCGCTTGCCATAGTAAAAGACAGTAACTTGCCGGGCGTTCTTGCGCTCACATAGCAATCGCTTACATGCTGTCCGGCATCCGCTGAACGCTTCCACGCCTCATCTCAGCAGAGGAGTTCGCATGCGCTCGGACCTCCCCCCCTCGCGATCGCACGCAAGCCGGCGCACCATCCTCGCCGGGCTCGCCGGCGCCGGCGCGGCCGCGGTGCTCGGCCCGCTCACCCCCGCACCCGCCGTCGCCGCCGACGACCCCTTCGAGAGCCTGCTCGCCCGTGCCGAGACCCTGATCACCGGCGGGGACATCGACCCGGACGACCCCGACTTCGCCACCGCGCTGCGCACGCTGGACAGTTCGGCCGGCGGACTGTGGAGCACACTCGACCGCTCGGCGGACCGGACCGTGCTGTGGCCGGACTTCGCCCCCGTCACCGACCCCGACATGTTCGCGCAGTGCTACACGGCCCTGCGGACCCTCGCCGTCGCCTGGGCCACCCCGGGCACCTCGCTGACCGGCAGCCAGGACGTCGCGGACGCCCTGCTCGCCGCACTGCGGTTCCTGCGCGAGCGGGCGTACGACCCGGCCCGCGCGGAGACCGGCAACTGGTACCAGTGGGAGATCGGCTCGCCGCGCGCGCTGCTCGACACGTGCGTGCTGCTGCGTGCGCGGCTCACCCCGGACGACCTCGCGGCCCATCTGGCGGCCGTCGACCACTTCGTCCCGAACCCCGACCGCCGCACCAACAGCCCCACGCTCTCCGAGACCGGCGCGAACCGGGCGGACAAGTCCGTCATCGTCGCGCTGAGCGGCCTGCTGAGCCGCGACGCGGACCGGCTGGGCCTCGCCCGCGACGGCCTGTCCGACGTCCGGGACGCGGGGAAGGACAGCCTGTTCCAGTACGTGGCCGCGGGCGACGGCTTCTACCAGGACGGGTCGTTCGTCCAGCACGACGTCTTCGCCTACACCGGGTCCTACGGCAGCGTGCTCCTGAACAGCGCGTCCTACCTGCTCGCCCTGCTCGGCGACTCCGACTGGCAGATCACCGACCCGGCCGTCTCGGTGCTCTACGACGCGGTGGAACGGACCTTCGCGCCGTTCGTCCTGGACGGCCTGATGATGGACCCGGTGCGCGGCCGGGCCATCTCCCGTGAGTACTCCCAGGACTTCAACGCCGGCGCCGACGCCGTGTCCGGCATCCTGCTGCTGGCCGAGCGGGCGCCCGCGGACCGCGCCGCGACCTGGCGCGCGCTGGTGAAGGGGTGGATCAGCCGCGGCCAGGACCACCCGTTCCCCCGGTCGGCGACGATCCCGGCGATCGTACGGGCCAAGGCGCTGACCGCCGACCGCGGCCTCGTGCCGACCGGCCCGGCCGCCGCCCACACGGTCATGGCCGACATGGACCGCGTGGTGCACCGCCGCCCGACCTGGTCCTTCGCGCTCGCCCTGTCCTCGCGCCGGATCGCCCGCTACGAGGCGGGCAACGGCGAGAACCTGCACGGCTGGTACACCGGCGACGGCATGGCCTACCTCTACACCGACGGCGACCGCGGCCAGTTCGCGGACGGCTTCTGGCCGACCGTGAACTCCTACCGCCTGCCGGGCACCACCGTGGACACCCGGCCCCGCGCCGACCTGCAAAGCAGCGGCACCTCCGGCGACCTTCCGGCCAACGCGGTCGCGGGCGGCGCCGTCCTCGCCGGCCGCTACGGCGCCGCCGCCATGGAACTGGCCGCCGAGGGCAGCACCCTGCGGGCCAGGAAGGCGTGGTTCTGCCTCGACGACGCGGTCGTCGCGCTGGGCACCGGCATCACCGCGAGCGACGGCCGGCGGATCGAGACCGTGCTGGAGAACCGCCGGCTCCCGTCCGGCGCCTCCCGCCGGCTGCTGGTCGACGGGGTGCCGCAGCCGGAACGGGACGGCTGGCAGCGTGACTTCGACCACGTCCGCTGGGCGCACCTGGAGGGGGTGGGCGGCTACGTCCTGCCGTCGGGGGCGGCCCTGCGCGCGCTGCGCGAGGAACGTACCGGCACCTGGCACGACCTGGACGTCGGCGGCACCACCTACGGAAGCACCACTCCCGTCACCAACCGCTACGCCACCTTGTGGTTCGACCACGGCGTGTCACCCGCGGGCGCGACCTACGCGTACGTGCTGCTGCCGGGGGCCGACGCCGCACGGACGGCCGCCTGGTCACTGGCCCGGCCGGTGCGGGTGCTGTCCAACCTCCCCGCGCTGCAAGCGATCGAGGATCGCACGGCCGGGCTGCTGTCGGCCCACTTCTGGTCGGCCGGCGAGGTCGCCGGGCTGGCCTGCGACGGGCCCGGCAGCGTACTGGTGCGGCGCCGGGGGACGCGGGTGTCCGTGGCGGTGGCGGACAGTGGCCGCTCCGCCGAGTCGCTGGCCGTCACGCTGCCGTTCCCGGTCGGCGACGTGCTGCGGGCGGACGACACGGTGACCGTCACCACGGGACGGCGCCCGGTGCTCCACGTGCGGGTGGGAGGGTCACGGGGGCACACCCACAGCGCAGAACTGACCTGAGCACCACCGCGACGCGCCGCGCCGTGCGCGCCGGACGGCGGACACGGCGCGGCGTACGACAAGACCACCCGGCGCAGCAGACAGAGAAGAAGAGAAGACAGGACCCCCGCATGCCCGCTCCGTTCCTCCCGCTCCCGCCGACCGACCGGGTGCTGTCGCCCCGCACCGGCTGGACCCGCGCCCACTGGGAAGCGGTCGCCGACCATCTGCTGGACTCCGTCGTGCCGTTCGCCACCCCGGACTTCGCGCAGTACCGGCTGCCGGGGCGCAACTCCTGGTCGGGCGTGGTCTGCGACGGCCTCGAAGGGTACGCCCGGACCTTCCTGCTGGCCGCCTTCCGGATCGCCGGGGCGGGCGGCGCGGTGGACGGGCACCTGATCGAGCGGTACGCGCGGGGACTCGCGGCCGGCACGGACCCCTCCTCCGGCGAGGCGTGGCCGGTGCTCACCGACTGCTCGCAGCAGATGGTGGAGGCGGCCTCGATCGCGGTCGGCCTGCACGAGACCCGGCCCTGGATCTGGGACCGGCTGGACACCGCGGTCCAGCAGCGGGTGGTCGACTGGTTCTCCGGGTTCGTCGGCGGCCGCACCTGGGACAACAACTGGCGGCTGTTCCAGGTCGTCTCCGAGCAGTTCCTCTCCTCGGTCGGCGCGCCGTTCAGCCAGAGCGACATCGACGGCGGGCTGGACCGTATCGAGGACTGGTACCTGGGCGACGGCTGGTACACCGACGGCGACGGCCGCAACTTCGACTACTACGGCGGCTGGGCGATGCACCTGTACCCGCTGCTGTGGGCGCGCATCGCCGGCGCGGAGGACGGCGGGCGGGCCCGGGAGTACCGCGAGCGGCTGGGCCGGTTCCTCGCGGACTACCCGCACTTCTTCGGCGGCGACGGCGCCCCGGTCCACCAGGGGCGGTCCCTCGCCTACCGGTTCGCGGCGACCGCGCCGGTGTGGATGGGGGCGCTCGCGGACTGCTCGCCACTGGCCCCCGGGCTCACCCGGCGGCTCGCGTCGGGCGCGGTGCGGCACTTCGTGGAGCGCGGCGCGCCGGACGAGCGCGGCCTGCTCACCCTCGGCTGGCACCGCACGTTCCTGCCCGCCACCCAGCCGTACTCCGGGCCCGCCTCGCCGTACTGGGCGAGCAAGGGCTTCCTCGGGCTGCTGCTGCCCGCCGACCACCCGGTGTGGACCGCGCGCGAGGCTGCGCTGCCGGTCGAGGAGTCCGACCACTGCACGGCGCTGCCGGTCCCCGGCTGGCTGCTGCACGGCACCCGGCACGACGGCATCGTCCGGCTGGTCAACCACGGCAGCGACCACAACCCGCTCACCGGCCCGGCCCAGGACGACCCGCACTACGCCAAGTTCGGCTACTCCACCGCGACCGCGCCCGAGTCGGCGCAGCACGCGTGGGAGCGCGCGGTGGACGGCCACCTGGCCCTCCTCGCGCCCGACGGCACGGCGTCCCGCCGGGTGCGCATCCACCCGCTGCACTGCGACGGGCGGACCGCCGCCTCCCGCCACGACGCCCTGCTCCCCGGCAGCGACGAGGCGGTGCCGATCGAGTCGGCCAGTGTCCTGCACGGCCCGTGGGAGGTCCGCGTGCACCGCGTCGGCGGCGCGTGGCACGCGGCCGTACGGGAAGGCGGCTACGCGGTCGCCGACGCCGAGCCGCCTTACGTCGAGACCGGTCCGGGCTGGGCGCTCGCCCGCACCGCGAACGGCCTCACCAGCGCGGTGATCGCCCTGCACGGCTGGGACGAGCAGGCCGCGGTCGCCCGCGAGGTCGCCGCGAACGCGTTCGGCTCGCACTCGGCGACGCCGTATCTCTCGCGCGCGGCACGCCCTGAGGGCACGGGCGCGGGTGCGGGTGCGGGCGCGGGCGGGAACGGGGACGAGGGCGCGGGCGCGGGTGCGGACGCGGGTGCGCCGGGAGGTCAGGGTGCGGGTGCGGGTGCGGACGCGGACGCGGGTGCGGGTGCGGGGGTCCACGTCACCCTGGTCGTCCTCTCGCAGGACACCGTCGACCCCGGGGCACTGCGGCAGGCGATCCGCTGCGAGGTGCGGGGGGACCGGGTCCGGCTGAGCTTCCCCGGCGCCGACCCGGTCGAGATCCCCACGCGGTCGTGACGGTCCCCCGCCGTCACGCAAGACGCGCGGGCCGCACCGGAGTTGGCGGCGGGCCGGGGTCAGGAGACGGCCGGGGCCAGGTGGCGGCCGGGGCCAGGTGGCGGCCGGACCCGGTCAGGTGGCGGAGTGCGGTGTCCGGAGGGCCGGGGGCGGTCCTGCGGCGGTGTCGCGGTCCGCGACCCACCGCACCAGCCCGGCCGCGTCGATGCCGTAGGGCGCCCGGTCCCCGTACGGGGCGAGCCCCTTCGCGGCGCGCTCCAGGAGGGCTGCGGCGCCACGGCTGTTGCCCCGGGCGGCATGGGTGAGGCCGACCGCAAGTTGGGCCAGGGCCCGCCACAGGGCGCGCTCGTCGGTCGGCGCGGCCTTCCACATGTCCTCCAGCACCTCGTGGGCGTGGAAAGGCATGCCGTCGTCGAGGAGCCGCTGGGCTTCGTCCAGGGTCTGCCGGGGCGTGCGGAGGATTCCCTCCGGCTGGCGCTCCACGCCCTGCGCGCCGTAGGGCAGCGGGCGCCCGAGGCCGTCGCGCGGCCGGCTGTTGCGCGCCCGGCCGTCGACGTCCCGGTCACGCCCGGAACGCCCTTGCGCCGCGCCTGAGTCGGTGGCCTGCTCCCGGCGGTCGGGCCTGCCGTGCGGCGCCTCGTCCATCGGCTCGGGGACCGCGCCGCAGCGCTCGCAAGGCGCGGCGGCCGGCGTGGTGCGGACGGCTCCGCACCGGTCGCAGACGCCGTGCGTCCGGTCGGCCGGGGCTCCGTCCTGCGGCGTGTGGTCCATCCGGCAATTGTGCCGCGCGGTGGCGCGCGGGTGGGTCAGCGGCCCGCCGTCCGGAGCGACCGGCTCGGTGGGTGCCGCGGAAGCGGTGCGGGAGGGGCGGTACGGGAAGGGCGGTGCCGGAGGGGGCGCCGGAGAGGCGGTGCCTCGGAGCCGGGGAGATCCGCCGACGCGTACCCGGTCCGCGCTGCTCACCGGCCCCGTCTGTTGAGGGCCTGCACACGGGCGATGAGCCCGGCGAAGGTGAACGGCCCGTCCGCGTGGCCGTCGGTGCCGAGTCCGGTGCCGAAACCCGGGCCGGTGCCGAAGCCGAGGCCCGGGCCGCCGGCGCGCTCGTCGCACGCGACCGTCGCGAGAGGTCTGTGGTCGTGTCTGTGGTCCTCCGCAGTTCTTACGCTCATGGCCACACCCTGACATCCGTCAGGTCACGATGGCATAAAGGTCCGGGCGAAGTGGCCGCTCTCCCCTTATGTGGGGCTCATCCCCGCACCCTGGCGAGGAGTTGGCCGTGCTCGGGGTAGGGGCGCTCCGCCGGCAGCAGGTGCCGGGCGGCTTCCAGTTCCCCGTTCCGCACGTGGGCGTGGACCTCGTGCGCGAGCGCGGTGACGTCGGTGACGTCGACCGTCCACTCGTCGGCGTAGCGGCGCGCGGCGTCGCCCGCGAGGCCGAGTTGCAGCGAACGGTGCGGCAACGGCCGCAGGTGCAGGTCGCGTTCGGGGTCCCACTGGACCCGGGCCGGGGCCCGCTTGAGCTCGCGCTTCCAGGCGTCGTGGTCGGGGTGGAGCGCGGGGTCGTAGTGGGCCAGGCAGGCGTGCTCCAGGGCCCATTCGAAGCCGTCGCGGGTGATCTCGACCGCGAGCACGGTCTCCTGGCCCTCCTTGGTGCCCCACCCGCAGCGGTACATCATCCACAGGAAGGACGGCTTGATCCACGTCATACGGTCCCGCTTCCAGGCCGCGGGGAATCGCCCGTGCCGGACGGCCGGTCCGCCGATCTCCGGCGCGTACGCCTGGTAGACGGTCACCGTCGAGGCCGTGTGCACGGCGCGGATCTGCTGTCGGGGTATGTCCACGCTGCCCAGCCTCGGCGTTCGGAATCGCGGGCGCCACCCTTTTACGTACGGGTACGGGTACGGGTACGGAGCAACGGACGAGGTCCGCACGAGTCGCGTACGGCGTCCGCGCGAGGTCGGGACGAAACGTCAACTCCCGCGCGCCCGCAGGCGGCGCAGCATGCGGGGGTCGTCGAAGCCGACCGCGCGGGCGGCGGCCTCGACCGTGGCGCCGTGGCCGATGAGGTGCTCGGCGCGTTCGAGGCGGAGGGCCTGCTGGTAGCGCAGCGGGGTGAGCCCGCCGGTGGCGCGGGTGAACAGTCGGGTGAGGGTGCGCTCGCTCACCCCCACGGCCCCGGCCAGGACCGGCAGCGGCAACGGCTCGGCGAACCTCGCGTCGAGCACGTCCTGGGCGCGGTGCACGGCGTCGTCGAGGTGGGAGCGGTATCTGAACATGGCGCTGGCCTGCGGTTCGTGGCCGTTGCGCCGCGTGTGCAGCACCATGTCCCGCGCCACTCGGGCGGCGACGGCGGGCCCGTGCCGGCCGGCGACCAGGTGCAGGGCCAGGTCGATGCCGCTGGCGATGCCGGCCGAGGTGACCACCCGGTCGTCGGCGGTGTAGAGGACGTCGCGGACCACCACGGCCGCGGGGTGCCGGCGGGCCAGCTCGTCCTGCACCTCGTGGTGGGTGGTGCAGCGGCGCCCGTCGAGCAGCCCGGCCCGGCCGAGCGCCTCCGCGCCCACGCACACGCCGGCCACCGTCCCACCCCCGGCGTGGTGGTCCCGCAGCGCGCGCAGGGCGGCCGCGCCGATGGCGGGGCCGCCCACCCCGACGCCGGTACGAGGCCCCGCCGCCGGGACGGACACCCGCCAGCCGGGCACCACGATCAGGTCCTCCGGGCCGAGGCGGGGCCACTCGGTGCCGGCCACCACCGGCAGCCCCTGAGCGGTCGGGACCACCGGCCGCTCGGCGACGTAGACGAGCGTGCTGGGGTGCCCGAAGTCCGCGGCCGTGGAGAAGACCTGCGCGGGTCCGGCCAGGTCGAGCAGATGGACCCCGGGCACCAGGAAGAAGACGACGCGGCTCACGATCCGGCCATCATGCCGAACGCCCGCCCACCGCCGCACCCGCGGGTGTGCCCGCCGCCGCGCCCGAGGACGGAGCCGCACCCGCGGGTGCGCCTGCCGCCGGAGCCGAGCGCTCGGCCCCCGTGCCCGAGCGTTCGGCCGCTTCCTCCAACTGCTCGACGGTCGCGATGGTGGCGAAGCGTCCGGCGAGCGCGTACTCGGTGCGCCTGATGACCTCCTCGGCGCTCAACGTCCGCGGGTCCGCCAGCAGTTCGGCGACGCTCTGCCCCGCGGGCGCGTCGCGGTGCGGGATGGGGTTGGTGGCGGTGGCGTCGACGACGAAGGTGACCTGGTAGCCGAGGTCGCTCGCGACCCGGGTGGTGGTCTCCACGCACTGCTCGGTGCGGATGCCGCAGACGGTCAGCTCGCGCACGCCGTGCTGGGTGAGGAGCTGTTGCAGGTTGGTGGTGGTGAAGGCGTTGTGCGAGGTCTTGTGGAGCAGCGGTTCGGCGTCCAGGCGCCGCAGCTCCCCCATCAGCCGGACGTGTCCCAGCGCCGGGTCGAACGTGTCGCCGCTGCCGGGCTCGGTGTGCAGCACCCACACCACCAGGTCCCCGGCCCGCCGGGCGAGCCGGACCAGCCGGTCCACCCGCTCGGCGATCCTCGGGTCGGAGATGGACTGCCACAGCGGGCGGGCGCGGAAGGACTCCTGGACGTCGATGACGATCAGTGCTCGGGTCATGCCCCGAGCCTGACGGCCGCGCCGCGGACGGCGACAGGCCCCATCGGGTCCGGATGCGGACGGATCAGGTCACCGGGTCCGGGCGGGTCCGGACCTCGGCGGCTCCCGGTGCAGGGCCCCAGGGCGGGCTGCGGCGCGGGGGCGGTGCCGTGCGGGCTGCGGTGCGGGTGCGGGTGCGGTGCCGTGCGGTGCCGTGCGGGTGCGCTACGGCCCGCTTCGGTGCGCTACGGCCGGAGGAACCCGTCGATCCGCTCGCGCAGCCCGGCCGCGTCCAGCCCGTGCGCGGCGATGTGGTCCCGCGGGGACCCGTAGCGGCGCAACTCCTCGCGCCGCGTGCCCAGCGACAGCACCCGGTGCGGCACGTCCGCCAGCGCCCGGCCGGCGAAGTCCGCCGAGGTGCCCGCGAGGTACGGCTCGACCAGCACCAGGTCGGGCGCCGACGCACGCGCCACCGCCTCGCGCACCGTGGCCGCGTCGAACGGCCGTACCGTCGAGGCGTACAGCACGGTCACGTCGCGGCCGCTGGTCGCCTCCAGCACCGCGTCCAGCATCGGCCCGACCGCCAGCACCACGCCGGCGCGGCCCTCGCGCACCACCTGGAACCGTCCCGGGGAGACCGGCTGCGGCGCGAGGTTCGCCTGGTCGCTGAGCCGGACGTACACGAGGTTGTCCCCGTCGGCCGCGGCGTGCCGCAGCAGCGCCTCGGCCTCGTCCGGATGCCCGGGCACGTGCACCGTCCACCCGTCGAGGGTGTCCAGCAGCGCGACGTCGCCCGGGCTCTGGTGGGTGCGTCCGCCGGCCGCGATGTCGTACGAGGCGCCCGCGCTCACCAGCACCGCGCCGACGCCCTGGTGGTTGAGGTCCAGTTTCACCTGCTCGAAGGGGCGCTCCACCAGGAAGCTCGCGAAGGTGTGCACGAGGGGGCGCAGGCCGGTCAGCGCCATGCCGCCGGCCACGCTGACCAGGAGCTGCTCCCGGATGCCGACGTCGATCACGCGGTCCGGGTGCGCCTTGGCGGCGTCCTTGAAGCGGTCGCCGGAGATCACGGCGAGCACGACCGCGAGGCGCGGGTCCTCGTCGAGAAGGCGGCCGGCGACCGTGCCGAAACGGTCACGCATGGTGTCCATGGGGTGCTCCGAGAAGTGGGGTGGGGTGGGGAAGGGGGTTGCGGCTGTCCGGCCGGCGGACCGGGTGGCGGACCGTTTTTACGGGCGGCGGACCGTACGGGCGGCGGACCGTTTTTACGGGCGGCGGGCTCAGTCCTTGGGCTCCACCCGGGCGACCACCGCGTGCGGGCGGCCCGGGTGCGGCGCGGTGAACGCCTCGTACAGCGCGTCGTGGTCCCGCCCGTCCACGGTCAGCGCGGACCAGCCCTCCATGGTGAAGCGGGCGGCGAGCCCGCCCGGCCAGCCGTAGGTCGCGGACTGGTTGTCCACGGCGACCACGTGCAGTTGCTCCAGGCCCATCGCCCCGGCGAACTGCAGCGCCTCGTGGTTGCTGCCCTCGTCCATCTCCGCGTCGCCGACCAGCGCCCACACCGCCGGATCGGTCAGCCCCTGCGCCCGCAGGCCCAGCGCGCTGCCCACCGCCAGCGGCAGCCCGTGCCCGAGCGAGCCCGAGCCGATCTCCACGCCCGGCACCAGGGTCCGGTCCGGGTGGTGGCCGAGCGGCGAGTCGTATCCCCCGAAGCCGGTCAGCCACGCGCGCGGCACGAAGCCCTTCGCGGCGAGCACCGCGTAGTACGCCATCGGGCCGTGGCCCTTCGACAGCAGGAAACGGTCCCGCTCGGGGTCGTCGGCGCTCTCCGGGGTGACCCGCAGCACCCGGTCGTACAGCACCCACAGCGCATCGAGGGTGGAGGTGGCCGCGGGGCCGTGCTTCTCGTCGCCGCTCATCAGCGACATCAGCGGTTGGAGGTCCTGGTAGCCGTACGGCCGCCCGTCCGGGTGGCCGGCGACCGCCTGTGCGGCGGCTCTCGTCGTCGTCATACCCCGACTGTGCAACTTCAAGTCCGCTTGAAGTCAAGCGCTACCCTGGACGCCGTGAGCCTCTCCACCCGCGACCGCCTGACCATCGGCGAACTGGCCGCCCGCAGCGGCAACGCCACCTCCGCGCTGCGCTACTACGAGGAGATCGGCCTCATCCAGGCCGAGCGCACCTCCGGCGGCCAGCGCCGCTACCGCCGCGCCACCCTGCGCCGGCTGGCCTTCGTCCGCGCCGCCCAGCGGATCGGGCTGAGCCTGGAGGAGGTCCGCGACGCTCTCGCGCACCTGCCCGTCGACCACGTGCCCACCTCCGCCGACTGGAGCCGGGTGGCCCGCACCTGGCAGCGCCGGATCGACGCGCAGATCGCCGAGCTCCAGCGGCTCAAGGAGCAGCTCACCGGTTGCGTCGGCTGCGGCTGCCTGTCCCTGACCCGCTGCGGGCTGTACAACCCGGACGACACGGCAGCGCACCAGGGGCCCGGCGCCCGCTATCTGCTGGGCGACAGTCCCCCGGCGCGCTGAACCCCCGCTCGCCCCGGCCCCCTCCCCCGGGGCGCGTCCTCGTATCCGCTCCCCCGGTTTCCCCGGTTCCCCCGGGCTACATCCCCTCGACCTTGTACGGGTCGTGCTCGGCGAGCAGCTTGTCCAACCGGGCCTGGTCCACCCGGCTGGTCACCTGCCCCTCCTGCTGACGGTCCCGGACCACCTTCGACAGGGTGAACGTCGCCGTCACCACATAGAGCAGCCCCACCGCCAGGAACGCCCTCACCCACGCGTCCACCGGCAGGTACGCCACCCCCACCACCATCGCCCCCAGCGCCAGCCCGAACGAGATCGCGGCCTGCGCGGCATACGCGGCAGTCGTCTGCTGCTGCGGAATCACCTTGGTCATGCCTCCACCCTCCCCGCCCGTGACCCGCCCCACATGAGTACGCCTACTCAACCCTCCCCCTGCCCCGTCCCCACGGTGCGAGCGACCACCTCCCCAAGTGCGGTATTGTTTCCCTGCGCGATCAACCCGGGGCCCGCCCCGGAAGATCAAGCACCGGGACGTGGCGCAGCTTGGTAGCGCACCTGACTGGGGGTCAGGGGGTCGCAGGTTCAAATCCTGTCGTCCCGACCAGCGATTTCGCAGGTCGGAGGCCGTTTCCGCAGAAATGCGGGAGCGGCCTTCTTCGGTTCTCTGCCTGCGGTTGTCGCACGTTGTCGCGCCGGCCGTGATGCGCTCGGTGGGCCCACCCGGGCTTGACCTGCGCGTTCGCGTTTTCTGTCGACGACGGGGTTTCTGGTATCCCAGGTGCTGTCGCGTAGGGGCGACAACACCCGCGCACGGTGGGGCGCTGACGTGCCGTCACCCCTTGAGGACCCTCGGGCGGCGAGTCGCCGCGTGCCGGGGGCTTGAGGGCGCTGGGCTCGTTCGTGGTCGGCTTGGTCGAGGGCGGCGGCCAGCGCGGTGGTGGCGTCGTGGGCGGCGTATGTCATGAGGTGTCCGTAGAGGTTGACGGTGGTGGCCAGCGTGGGGTGGCGCAGGTCGTGCAGGCCGATGCGGGGCAGACCGATTTCATCGCTTCGGTGGCGGATTGGGTCCAGCACTCGCTGCGGTCGCAGTGGCGCTCCGTCGAAGCCGGCGAAGACCAGCCCGCCCAGCGGGGTTCCTGCGGGCTGGAGGCTCTGGTGTACGGCGGTTTGTGCGATCGCGCCCACCAGGCCGGTGTAGGCGTCAGAGATCACGAGCTGGACTCCGCCCAGGCCGCGGGCGGTCAGGGAGCGCAGGAACGCCGGCCGGCGGCGCCGTCCTCGGCGGTGGTCACGTCCAGACCGAGGATCTCGCAGTGCCCGTCGGCATTGACCCCGACCCCGACCAGCGCGCGGACGCCTGTGACCCGGCCGCCTTCCCGGACCTTCTGCGTCAGGGCGTCCACCCGGACGAACGCGTACGGCCCCGTGTCCAGCGGACGGCTACGAAGGCCGCGACCTGTTCGTCCAGGTGCTTGGCCATCGGGCTGACCTGTGATTTCGACAGTTACTGAAATTGAACTCGTGGAGTCGTAGGGGCTGACGTTCGGTGCCCGTCTGCGGTATCCCGGGAGGATGCGGTATCGGTTGGGGGGCTGACCGCCGGACGACAGTGCAAGCGCGAGGAGTTACGACTTGCGGCGGCTGAGCGGTTCGCCTGGGGTGAAGGCTGTACGTCCATCGCCGGAGACCTGCGAGTCAGTGCCGGTCGATGCAGCGATTGCGTCACACGTGGGCCGAGGGCGGTCCACGCTCATTGCGGTCGCAGGGCCCGGCGTCGCTGCCGAGGCTGAGCGAGAGGCAGTTCGCCCAGCTGGAGACGGAGCTGGCGAAGGGGCCGGCCGCGCACGGCTGGGAGGACCAGCGCTGGACCCTGCCCCGGGTCAAGACCGTGATCGGGCGACGCTTCCACCTGACCTACACCATCCAGGGCGTACGGAAACTGCTGGTCCGCGACGGCTGGTCCTGTCAGGTCCCGGCCCGACGCGCCATGGAAAGGGACCACAACGCCGTGGCCGGGTGGTTCAAGGAGGTCTGGCCACGCGCGGAAGGCTAGCGGCGACTGGTCACCGCGTGGCCGCACCCCGGTGGTGCGGGTCCGCGGCCGGTCCCGTAGCCGCGTATCGATCGCCGCACTGACCTGCCACAAACCCGGCCACCGCTCCCGGCTGATCTACCGGCCGGGCAGGGACGACGGCCAACGCGACGGACGCAAGAGCTTCTCCTGGCTCGACTACCGCGACCTCCTGACCGCCACCCACCAGCAGCTCGGCGGCCCGATCGTCCACATCTGGGAGCACCTCAACGTCCACAAAGCCGCCGGCCTGCGCGAATTCGCCGAAGCGCGTGACTGGCTGACCATCTACAACCCGCCGCTCTACGCACCCGACCTCAACCTTGTCGAAGGCATCACAGGCCCTCGACAACCTCGCCGAGGCCACCCCCGGGCCGGGCGACGGCGGCGATCCGCCGGTTTGTGCAGCACCCGTCCGCTGACGTTGCCGTCAACTACTGCCGCCAAACGCCTTGGGGCCTTGCCGGTTCAGATCCGACAAGGCTCCAAGTCATATTTTATTCACCTCGGCCAATATGCCTTAGCAAGCGCCACCATTGATCATCCTCCGATGCGCCAGTGACGTGGCGACATCTCCCCCCGAGAGCGGAATCAAGGATAAAGTCGCCAACGCTCTCAGCCCAGCATTCAAAAACGTCGCTCTGCCACCAGATGACTCCCCTATCCGGAAACCCCCACACGGATCCATCTGCCCTGTCGACGAAGACGGGATCGTCGTTCACCTTGCCCAGGCAGAACCAGTTGTCGCGCTCGAGGTGAACCGGGGCCCCTTCTGTTTCATCGGCATAGAACTGCATCTTCGCCACAGTATTGGCATCGAGAATGACCACCCGACCGAAGATGCCACCATTCACAATCCCGAGCAGTTCGAGGTACTCGCTCGGCCCCTCCATACCGACAGGCACACTCCCACCCGCCGGCACGGAATTCATGATCGACCACTCTGGATCCTGCTGCACAGCTTCGCGTGCCATAGACAGGAGCCGTGGAACTTCAGGTGAGATCATGGCGGGCCTTCAATAGAGATGCTGATGGGCATGTAGTCAGGGAGACCGCGAATCTGTCCCCAGATTTGCCTACCAATATCTTGATTCCTAAAGGCATCCAGAAGATGCAGGTTGCTTGCATCATCCGGACCGCTCAACTGCAACTCCGAGACATGATCTGGATTCATCTGCGTGAAGATGCGAGTTCTTAGGCTCGCAGCAAAATCGGGGTTAAGGGCTGTCCCGTAATGATCAAGAAGCCCTCGTTCGCTGAAACACGAGCTGTGCGAGGCGACCGTGCGCCGCACCGAGTTGGCATGAGGTTCATTCGCTGAGCCCGGGAAGACCGCTGTACCCGCCGACCGGGGCGCGTCATAGGGTTCGGGGGCGATGAGACGCGGTCGGCGGAGAGGGAACAGTAGATGGCCGGACTGTACGAGATCTGGCAGCGGGCGGAGGTGTCGCGCCGGCTTGACGTGTTGTCGGGCTTCGTCGCGATGTGCGTGGCAGGGGACGACGACGCGCGGCGCCGTCTCGCCCAGCTGGTTGCTGACGCGGACACGGCCCTCTCCACCTCGCCGCCGGATTTGGCGGTCGCCTCGGAGCACCTGGACGAACTCGCCTGGTGGGCTGACACGGAGTGGGCCGATCACCCCTATCGTCCCGTTGAAGCCCGGCCGGACGAGGCCGACCGGCAGACGCGTGACTACGCCAAGGATCTCCGGCACGCTGCACTCCCCGTCGGTGTTCGGGACGAGATGGGCCGCATCGAACTCAGTCTCGAAGTGCGGTTCCTGGCCTTGTGTCGCCAACCGGGGTTGGACTGCCGGACCCGACAGGACATCTTCTACGTCGCCGGACGTGCCGCGATGGCCCTCGACCTCGGGCACCTGGAAGCGGCCGAGCGTGAGATCCGGCGCATGGAACACGTGGGTTCCGTGGAGCACCGGGAGAACCGCTGCGTCTGAGCCACGACTCTCCGAGGTCCACAGGTGTGGAACGATCTGGCGTGATCACGGCGTCGGAACCACATTGGATAGCCCCGTTCAGCGGGCTGCAACCGCACAACTTTCGGAGACTGATCGCTGTGTTGCGCCGAGAAGGCGCGGTGCTGACTCGCCGCGGGCGCCCCTGGTCACTGCCGTTGGAAGACCGGGTACTGCTGGTCACCGCGTACTGGCGAACCAACCTGACACTGCGCCAGCTTGCCCCGCTGTTTGGCATCTCCAAGTCAGCTGCCAACCGCATCATCGACCACGTCGGACCGTTGCTGGCGCTCAAGCAGCGGCAACGCTTTCGCGCCGGCACCGTTCTCATCGTCGACGGCACGCTCGTGCCCACGCGCGACCACAGCACCGCTGAGCAGTCCAAGAACTACAGGTACTCCACCAACCACCAAGTGGTCATCGACGCAGACACACGGATGGTTGTCGTGGTCGGACGGCCGGTGCCTGGGAACCGCCACGACTGCAAGGCGTGGGAACTGTCCGGCGCGAGGGCCGCTGCCGGCTATGCCACCGTGATCGCGGACGGCGGTTACCGGGGCACTGGCCTGGTCATCCCGCACCGCCGCGAACCAGGCCAGGCCGAACTCCCAGCTTGGAAAGAGGAACACAACGCTTCCCACCGCAAGGTCCGAGCCCGCGTCGAGCACGTCTTCGCCCGCATGAAGAGCTGGAAGATCCTTCGCGATTGCCGCCTGAAAGGCGATGGTGTCCACCACGCCATGCTCGGCATCGCACGCCTACACAACCTGGCCCTCACCGGATAGATGCAGGCCGCGGAGTGGTACGTCATGCGACGACTCAAAGATCATTTACGGGACAAGCCTTAGTTCGACAACAACAAAGCGAAATTGGATCACGATTGATCGATTTCTGGGAAATCCGTCTGAATTCTCACCAGAAGAGCAGAGAGCGTAGAGCGCAACTCCGCTTCCGAAATGGCGACATTATCGAACTGCCCATACTTGTCGCAAATCTCGAAGCCACCACCTTCGGACTTCTTGACGTATGCGGTGGTGGTATTGACGGTACCGGAGTTGGGGAAAGAGGGTGCCAGCCCGTCAAGCGCTTCGAGAAATTGACAGACAGCATAAGCCCGTTTGCCGAAAGAAATCGCCAACGTCTCGATGGCCACGAGCAAGTTGGCGTCCGCCTGCGGGGTGCGGGTGGGCTGCCAGACTCCACCCGCATAGGCGAAATCCCACGTCACCTGATTCTCAGCCATGGCTCATCCTCCCGTCGGAAAGAAGGTGGAAGGCGAGTACAGGCCATCAGCACCTTTTTCCAGGTACCCTATCATCTCGACGCCCCCGTACGGACCGGCTACACGAGTGCCCGCGTTGCTGTACTCCCCATTTGCGAAGAGATATTCACCAGCGGCCTGGATTTCCTTAGGGCCCCAGCCTTCAGGGAAGAAGGTATGGCCAATGAGCCTTTTTCATCCTGCCCTGCCAGTGCGGCAGTTGGCGTGACAGACGAGTGAAGCCCCTGCTAAACGGGGTCACGACCAAGATCTCCCGTGTCACCAGAGGCTTCACGTGCTTGTTTACCCGTCCAACCTGGACCTGTCCAGCTCGCATCTTCGCTTCCTCAGCGCCCGCCTGCGCGAACGTCGCCGTGCGATCGGCAGCCGGTGGCGTCGGCTCAGCGCCGGCCGACAGGCGCTGCTCGCCGTCGCCCACCTCCGCAACGGACATCCCTACGCCCAACTCGCAGCCGGTTTCGGCATCGGCACGACGACCGCGTACCGGTACATCACCGAAGCCGTCGATGCCCTGGGCGCCCTGGCACCCACGCTCGAACAAGCCGTCCACGAAGCATCGGGGAAAGCGTTCGTCCTGCTCGACGGCACTGTCCTGCCCATCGACCGGATCGCCGCCGACCGGCCGTTCTACTCTGGCAAACACAAGAAGCACGGCATGAACGTGCAGGTCCTCACCGATCCGTCCGGCCGACTGCTGTGGGCCTCGCCGGCCCTGCCCGGAGCCGTCCACGACATCCGAGCAGCCCGAGAACACGGCATCATCGACGCCCTCGACCGGGCTCATGTCACCTGCTGGGCCGACAAGGGCTACCGCGGCGCCGGCGGCACGGTCCGCATCCCGTACTGGGGACGATGGGACACCCTCTCACCAGGGCAGAGGGCGGTGAACCGCTCCCACGCGAAGATCCGCGCACTCGTCGAGCAGGCCATGGCGACCCTCAAGAACTGGCGGCTCCTGCGCAAAATCCGGTGCTCCACCACCCGGATCACCGCACTCGTCCAAGCCGTCCTCACCCTGCATCTGGCCAGCTCAGACCGATGATGGAAAAGGCTCAATGCTCGACTTGGGCGTCATATCCCAATTCTCCGGGTCATAGGAACCAACAGTCCCGCGGACCGAAACAGATCCGTCTGCGTTCGTGACCATCTCGCCATTGATGAAACGGCTCTCGGGGTAGCCTTCAGGATCGTTTCCAGGGTACATATGCCAGCCCCCGAACTCTCCGTCCTCGTTGATGTCTCCATTAAGGACGTGGTTCATCGTTGATTCGGAAATTGTATTGCAGTTGTGAACCAAGATCGGCGTCGATCCGACCATCACATAGTACGTGTGGGAGCGAGCCTTCTCCGACCTGCATTTGTCCCGTTCGGGGGCGGTTTACAGGTCCGTTGAGGTCCGTGGATGTGTGCTGGTGTCTGCCTTTGTTGCCGTCAGCGTTGCCGTCACCCGCGACGGTCATGCGCGGACGGCGGCCACACCGGGCGACAGGCAGTCCAGCGTGCCGGGCCGGCCGTTCGGCGGAACACCAACCGGAGCGGGGCGGGTTCCCTCCTCGGTCGGGCGGCTCCCGCCTACCAGGGTTCTCCAGGGGCCGCCAAGGCTCACCCCGTGACGCGTGCGCTCCGGCCTTGGCGGCCCCTGGAGGTTCCTGGTACCCCACCGGGGCCCGACCGAGGAGGAACCCAACCCCGCGCCCCACCACCCCTCAACCACCCACAACCCGCGGACGAACACCGGGCCCCTTCACCCTCCGAGAGAGGGCCGGGGTGTGGGGTGGAGCCCCGCATCGTTCTCACCTCCACCGTCTGGAGCCTGCTGTCGCTGTGCGGCGCCGGCCGGGCTGCGCGCCGGAGCGGGACGAAGGCAGGAGCGGCGGCGCGCGGTCCGGACGAGCGCCGCGCGGCGCGCTCGCGCGGCGCCTTGAACCCGTAAAGAAGGTTGTTACTCAGTGGTGGGACGGTGAAGCCCCGGCCGTCGCGTCTGGTGGCGGTGGCCGGGGCCTGGGGTTGGAAGCAGGGTTCAGGTGGTGTGGTGGGTGGTCCAGTCTTCGCGGGCTGCGATGAGGGCGGGGCGTACGTGGTGTTCGAGGTGGTCTGCTTGGGCGCGGAGTTTGGCGGCGACGTCGACGAGTTGGTCAGGGTCGAGGTTGTGGAGCCAGCAGTCGTCGACGAGTTGGAGGCTGACGACCGGTACGCGGGGTTCGGGGTCCTCGGCGTAGGGGTTGCATTCCATGCTTCCGCTGAAGACGACGGTGGTGCAGGGGCTGTCGCCGGTGGTGATCGTCAGATGCTGTCCGGAGATGGGGGCGAAGTGGTTGATGTCGGCCAGGGTGACGCCCAGGTGTTCCACTGGCACGTTGGTTGCGGTGGGGTCGCTGTGGGACCAGGGCGGTAGGTAGCCGCTGATGGTGTGGCCGGTGGTGGTGGCGATGGTCCAGGTGCGGTCGGATCGACCGTGATCGCGGGTGGTCGTGGCGCCTAATGCGTCACGGGGTGTCGTGTCGGCTTCCGGTGGGGTGGTTCGTGTGGTCATCACGGTTCGTTCCTTCCGTGGAGGTCTCGGAGTGAGGGCTATCCGGTTCGAACGGGCTGAGGTTCATCGGAGTGCGTGTGCGGGCTTCGATGACTGCGGCGATGCGTCGCCAGGTCGTGAAGACCTCCTTCACGCGGTGCTCGGGGGCGTGGCTGATGTCCGTCAGGAAGCGGTGGACGACGGCCGGGCGGGTGAGGGTTTTCTGAATGCGCGCGATGGTCCACGGATCGTGGGTGGTGGGATGCGCTTCCTCGTGGTGGTGGGTCATCGGCCGCCGCCGGTGTGGTGGAGGTGGGCTGTCACGGTGTGGCCGTGTCGGTCGCCGTGGGTCTCGACGCGCTGGGCGAGTGCGTTGACCATGCTGAGTCCGCGGCCGTGGGTGTCCTCGACGGTGGGGCGCTCGACTCGGGGGGCGGTCTTGGTTCCGCCGGAGTCGGTGACCGAGATGGATACGAGCTGGGCGGACACGGCGAGTGTGATGTGGAAGGTGCCGGCCGGGTCGCCGCTGATGGTGTGGAGGAGTGCGTTCGCGCCCAGTTCGGTGACGATCAGGGCGGCGTCATCGGCGCACGGCGATTCCCGCAGGATGTCGCGGGTCCAGCGGCGGGCGCGGCCCACTTCTTCCGGTGAACCTGGGCAAGTGAGTCCCCAGACCCGAACTCTACTCGTATACTCGTCCATACAAGTTCCTTTATGCTGGTGGGCCGCCATGGGTAGCTGGTTCGAGCTAGATGAGTTTCACGCCGTCGTGCGCGCGTACGGCTGGCGGGGATGCGGCGTCGAGGGCGTCCAGGACACGGATCGCGTATGCCTCGTCCGCGAGTTCGGTGACTTCTTCACGCGCGGCCCAGCGAAGGGCGCGGGTCTCGTCCCCCGTCGTGGGCTGACCGTCGATCGCCTCACACCGGAACACCAGGGAGACGATCAAGCCTGTCATGTTCTTGTAGACACCCGTCAGGACGGCGGGGACGGCGATCTTGATGCCGGTCTCCTCCAGGACCTCGCGCTGGAGAGCGTCGGGGATGGTCTCCCCTGCCTCCAGGACTCCGCCCGGCGGTTCCCAGTGGCCGTTGTCCCGGCGCTTGATCAGCAAGGCCCGCCCGGCGTCATCGACGATGACCCCGGCGACGCTCACGGAGTGCGGGCGCTCGACTGGCACGGGCCTGATCCTCTCGGGTGGCTAGGCTCTCCACCGTAGCAACAACAGTCAGCCGCTCGTCTAGATATCCAAAGGAGTACGCATGCCCGCTATCCCCTCCGGCGTCCTCGGGGCGTTGGATCCCACCAGCGACCGCGCGGTGTTCCGGCAGATCGCCGACCAACTGCGCGAAGCCATCGACAAGGGACGCTTCTCCGAGGGCGACAAGCTCCCGTCCGAAACGGAGTTGGTCGACCACTACGGCGTCTCGCGGATGACCGTCCGCAACTCCCTGTCTGTCCTCCAGGGCGAAGGGCTCGTCTTCTCCGAGCACGGCAAGGGCGTCTTCGTGCGGCCCCGGCCCCCGGTGCGGCGGCTGGCCTCGGATCGCTTCGCCCGCCGGCACCGCGAGCAGGGCAAGTCCGCGTTCACCGTGGAGGCCGACGCGGCAGGTAGCCATCCCACCGTGGACAACCTGGAGATCAAGGAAGAACGGCCGACCCAGGACGTCGCCGCTCGCCTCGGCGGCCCCCGCCGCGTGCTGGCCCGGCACCGCCGCTACCTCCTCGACGGCCGACCCGTGGAAACCGCCAGCTCCTACCTTCCGCTGGACATCGCCCGCGGCACCCAGATCGCCGAGCCGAGCCCCGGCCCCGGCGGCATCTACGCCCGCTTGGAAGAACTCGGCCACCGCCTCGACCACTTCGAAGAAGAGATCCGGGCCCGGATGCCCGCACCGCATGAGGTCCGGTCCCTGCGTCTGGCCGCCGGCGTTCCCGTCATCCACCTGATCCGCACTGCCTTCGACACCAAGGGGCGCGCGGTCGAGGTCTGCGACACCGTGATGGCGGCCGATGCGTACGTGTTGTCCTACCAACTCCCGGCCACGTGACCAGGGCAGATGGCGTGACGGGTATTCAACTCCCGCTACTCGTACGCCCCCAGAGGCAAACTCGTATAGACGAGTAGGCGGGATGTGTGGCACAGTGGTTCTCGTGCCCGGGCCTCCGGGTGCAACGAATGGAACTTGTCTAGACGACTAGCTGTCACACTGTGAGGAGACTCGACTGTGCGTTCCAGTCGCGTAGAGACCTCGGCGGCCACCATCCTGCTGACCGAGGCTCCGGAAACGAAGATCAAGGACCGGAAGACCGGCGAGATCGCCACCGACGCGAACACCGGCGAGACCCTGATGACCCTCGGCGTCGTCTACATCGAGGAAGGGGAGTCCTCGCTGATCAAGGTCACCGTTCCGCAGAGCGGGGTGAGCGAGGGGCTGGCACTGGGCGGCCCGGTCGCGCTGCCCGGCCTGGTGGCCCGGCCGTGGGAGAGCACCTTCAACGGCCAGCAGCGGCACGGGATCGCCTACCGCGCCGCCGCCGTGACCCCGTCGGCCTTCCTCGCCCATGTGGGGGCCTGACCACGATGCCGGACCTAGGGACGTTGATGGAGGTGGGCGGCACCCTCGCCGTTGTCGGTGGCGGTGGCGCCTACCTCCGGGCCGAACAACCGGCCGCCTATTGGTCCATGGTCGGCCTGCCACTGTCGACCGCCCGCCTGCTCGGCTCCTACACGTCCGTGATGGACGCCTGCGGGCTGACTGTGCCGCCCTCCCGGCTTCGGGCCCTGGCAGTACGGGCCACCACCCGGCGCGAGATACGGCCGGTTCCCCCTCGGCGGGGCATCATCCGCCCGACGTCGACCGGTCTCCGGCTCCGGATACGGCTCGCTCCCGGCCAGGAACCCGCCGACGTCGCGGCCTCGGCCGAACGGCTCCGGCATGCCTGGGGAGTCCACGCCGTCTACGTCTCGGTGGTCAAGCCGGGCGTGGTCGAACTCCGGCTCGTCGGCTTCGACGTCCTGCGGAAAGTCCGCATGCCGCGTCGTACGCCCTGCGGCCTGCTCAAGGTGCCGGTGGCGCTGCGGGAGGACGCGACGGCTTTCGTGCGGGACTACCGCGCGATACCCCACCAACTCACCCTCGGCGCCACGCTGGCGGGCAAGTCCATGTACCTGCGCCACCTGGTCGCCGGGCTCGCACCCCAACCCGTTGCCCTGGTCGGCATCGACTGAACTGGCGCCGTTCGCCGCCCGGTTGTCGGCGCTCGCCACCGATCCGGACCAAGCGGCCGAGCTGCTGCCTGTGCTCGTACGGCTGATGGAGGAGCGCTACGACCTGATCAAGGCCCGCCAGGGCATCGCCTCCTCGACACCCCACGAGGACATCACCTCCGATATCTGGGGCCTGCCCGCGTCCGAACGACCCGTGCCCATCGTCCTGTTCGTGGACGAGGTAGCCGAACTGTTCCTCGTCGCCACGAGAAAGGAGGAAGAACGGCGTGACGAGATGGTCACCCACCTCATCCGCCTCGCCCAACTCGGCCGCGCCGCCGGCATCTACCTGGAGGTCTGCGGCCAGCGGTTCGGCGCAGAACTCGGCAAGGGAGCGACCATGCTCCGGGCCCAGTTGACCGGCCGCGTCTGCCACCGGGTCAACGACGAAGCCTCCGCCAAAATGGCCCTCGCCGACATCGCACCCGAAGCCGTCAGCGCAGCTTGCGCCATCGCACCCGAACGGCCTGGTCTCGCCGTCGCCGGGGACACCTCCGGCGGCTGGTCCCGCATCCGCACCCCGTATCTGTCGCTCGGCGACGCGGCGGCCATCTGTGATGCCTCCGCGGACCGGGTACCCGATCTGCCCGCGCTGGAGCCCTTCCGGCCCGCCGTGCCTCCACGGTCCGCCGATCTGCCCGCGCCGCTGGTCAAGTCCCGCCCCGTCACTGGCTGACCCTCAACCGCCATCCGTACATGCGCCACGTCCCTACCCCGTCATGCCCTGAACCGAAAGGCAGGCACATGATCCGCCCCTCGCCCCGTGAGCTGTCCGCCTTCCTCTCCGACCTCGCCGCGTTCCGTACGGACGGCAACGGCGACTACGCCGAACTGATGGCCCGCAAGGCCGATCTCCTCGAACGCATCGCCTCCGACACGCCCGGCGACGCAGAAGCGGCGGACGTCGCTGCTCTCGCCCGCACCCGTGCCAACGACTTCAAAGCCACTGACTAACACCTCCGGCAGAAAGGACCAGAACGCCATGCGCGCTCGCCTGGCCCGTGTCGATGCGGTGTTGGTCCAAGCCGTCATCGCCGCCGCGCTGTCCTTCGCCCACCTGCACGACATCGCCAACGTGGCCGGACAACACGGCTGGAAGGCATGGGCCTACCCCGTCTCCGTCGACCTGCTCCTCGTCGCGGCCTGGCGGCGGCTGAGGTCCGGCACCGGAAAGCCCGCGGCCTGGTGCTGGTTCGTCATCTCGCTGACCGCATCCCTCGGGGCCAACGTCGCCACCGCCGGACTGCTCTCCGTGCACCCGGTCCCGGCCTGGCTACGCGTCCTCGTCGCGGGCTGGCCGGCGGTGGCCTTCCTCGGCGGAACGCTTCTCGCCCACGACCGGGCCCCTGATCCGCCGCTGCCCGACCTTGGCCCGATCACCACAGAACCGACTCCGGAACCTGCCCCGGCACCCGCCCTACCGGCTCCCGCCGTCCCGGCCGCGCTCGTCGCACACGCCCGCAAGGTCGCCGCCGACCACCACACCCGCACCGGCGCGGCCATCGACACCCCAACCCTGCGCGCCCGCCTCGGCGTCCCCGCACCCCTCGCCGAAGCCATCGCCTCCCAGCTCTGAAAGGAGCACGCCCCGTGTCCGCCAACCGCCGCTTCCGCAACCTGATCCGCATCGGGCCCGTCCAGGTCGGCACCGCCTACGACCACCGCGGCCGCGAGAAGCACACCGCCGCCTGCACCGCCCCGCGCTGCGGCTTCTCCGCCGACTACGACTCCCGCGCCGCCGCCGAACTGGCCGCCCGCACCCACCGCTGCGCCGTCCGCTGAAAGGAACCGCCCACCCGTGACCGTCAGCCTGCCCCTGGTCGTCGCCCTCGGCCTCATCACCTGGGCCGCGATCAAGTTCCTCGGCATCCGCATCTGGGTCGCCGTCGTGATCGCCCTGTTCGGCTTCTACCTCGCACACACCGTCTTCGCCCCCGCCATCGACCACAGCACCCGTACCGAGTGGGTGTCGTCAACGGCACACGCACCTAGACGAGTAGTTAAGAGAGGTCCCGTCGTGCTCCTGACCCCCAAATACCCGCAGACCCCTGTCTCTTCGACTCAGTACGTCAACGCGCCGACCGCACCGGTCCAGCTCACTCACGCGCCGGTCTGCTCGTGCCAGCAACCCCGAACCGCCACCCCGGCCCGACGCATCGCCCCCACCCTCGGCGTGGTCACCGGAGCTGTAGCCGCTGTCGTCGCGGTCGGCGTGGTCCTGACCGCGCTCCTGGTGGCCGTCACCGTCGCGGCCGTCTCGGTCGCCGTCGTCGCCGTCGTCGCGCGCTCGCTCCTCGCGCCCCAGCGTCACCGCTGACTGCTCCACCGAACTGCCGGGGCGGCACCGATACCGCCAAGCATCCGCCGCCCCGGCAGCCCTCTCCACGAACCGAAGCCCGCGAAGGAGACCCATCACCGGCAACACCCCGCCCCCGCTGCCCGAACTGGGAACCCTGGCCGCCCTCGGCACCATGCCCGCCCTACTCCGCCAACTCTCCGGCCTCGGCGGCTGCACCCACCCGATCCGCCTCGACGGCCACCGCACCGAATACGCATTCAACCCGACCACCGGAGAGATCGGCGCCGCCCTGCACCGCATCACCTCCAACCAACTGGCCGCCGGCCACCTCCTCGTCCGCTGCAACAACCGCCGCACGACCCGCTGCGCCGCCTGCGCCGAGACCTACCGACGCGACACCTTCCACCTGATCACCGCCGGACTACGCGGCGGCAAGGGCACCCCGGAAGACGTCGCCCGCCACCCCCGCGTCTTCGCCACCTTCACTGCCCCCGGCTTCGGCCCCGTCCACAACCGCCCCGACTCCGGCCGCTGCCGCTGCAGCGCCACCCACCCCGCCGACGCACCCGAACTCGGCACTCCCCTCCACCCCGACACCTACGACTACCAAGCCGCCGTCCTGTGGAACGCGCACGCCGGAGCCCTCTGGCGCCGCTTCTCCATCTATCTGCGCCGCGAGATCGCCAAGCGCGCCGGACTCAGCCAACGCGCCTTCCGGCAGCACGCCCGCGTCTCCTTTGCCAAGGTCGCTGAGTACCAGCGACGCGGCGCCGTCCACTTCCACGCCGTCATCCGCCTCGACGGACGCGAAGGCGGCGACACCCCGCCACCCGCGTGGGCCACCGCCGACCTGCTCACCGACGCCATCCGCGCCGCCGCCTCGACCGCCCGCGTCACCGGGCCCACGGTCGACGGCCGCACCCACACCTTCACCTTCGGCCGCCAACTCGACGTCCGCACCATCCGCAGCAACGACTTCCAGGGCCCCGACCTCACGGACCGCGCCGTGGCCGCATACATCGCCAAGTACGCCACCAAGGGCGCGGAAACCGCCACCGGCACCCTCGACCGCCCGATCCGCTTCCTCGCCGAACTCGCCCACCTCCGCCTCACCGACCACGCCGAACGCATGATCCGCACCGCATGGACCCTCGGAGCCCGCAAGGACCTCGAACACTTCCGGCTCCGCTCCTGGGCCCACATGCTCGGCTTCCGAGGCCACTTCTCCACCAAAACCCGCCGCTACTCCACCACCCTCGGCGCCCTCCGCGACGCCCGCGCCGCATACCGCCGCGCCCAAACCGCCCAGCACCAGCGTCCCGAGACGACGTACGTCCTCGCGCACTGGGTCTTCGCCGGCGCCGGCCTCACCCCCGCCGAACGCTGGCTCGCCACCACCCTCGAACCCGCCCCCGGAACGGAAGGAGAACCCACCCATGCCTGACGACGAACTGCTGACCGTGCCCGACGTCATGGCACGACTCAGGGTCGGCCGCTCCAACGTCTACGACCTGATCCGGTCCCGACGCCTGCCATCGATCACCCTCGGCCGCCTACGCCGCATCCCCGCTCACGCCGTCCGCGAGTACGTCACCAGCGAGCTGGAGGCAGCCTGATGCCGACCTCACGCAAGAAAAACCGCTCCAACGGAGACGGCACCATCTACCAGCGAAAAGACGGCCGCTGGGAAGCCGCCGGATACGTCATCGCCCCCGGCAACACCCGCAAGCGCATCCGTGTCTACGGCACCACCCGCAAAGAGGCACTGGCCAAGCTCACTGAGAAGATCGCCACCAGCAACCGCGGCGTCCCCCTCATCACCGCACAGGGCAGCCTCGCGGCGTACCTGACGTACTGGCTGGAGAACGTCGCCATCTACCAGCTCCGCGAGACCACCCACACCCGCTACACCGCCGTCGTCCACCAGTACCTCATACCGGGCCTCGGCCGGAAGAAGCTCGCCAAGCTCACCGCCAAGGACGTACGGACCTGGCTCAACCAACTCCGCACCGTCTGCCAGTGCTGCGCACGCGGCATCGACGCCGGACGCGACCCCAAGGCCCAGGCCAACCGACGCCCGCGCTGCTGCTCCCTCGGCCAGTGCTGCCCAAGCGGCTCTCCCCGCTGACACTCGCCTACATCCACTCCGTACTCAAATCCGCCCTGGAACACGCAGCGCGCGAGGAGGAGATCCCCCGCAACGTCGCCCGCAACGTCCGCACCGGCACACCCCGCCCCCGCCGCTTCAACCCGCTCACCGCCGACGAAGCCCGGAAGTTCCTCACCGCAGCCAGCGGCAACCGGCTCGCCGCGCTGTATGAACTCGCGCTACGCACCGGCCTGCGCAAGGGCGAACTCCTCGGCCTGCGCTGGGAAGACCTCGACCTCGACGCCGGCACCGCGACCATCTGCCGCACCCTCCAACGCACCCGCACCGGCGGCCTCACCACCCTGCCCACCAAGACCATCAGCTCCGAACGGCGCATCGCCCTGCCGACCTTCTGCGTCACCCCACTCTGCCAACACCGCCAACGGCAGAGCGAGGAGAAGAAGCAGGCAGGCTCGGGCTGGCGAGACAGCGGCCACGTCTTCACCCGACCCGACGGGCACCCGATCGAACCCGCCACCCTCACCCGCCACTTCAACGCCCTCCTCCGCGACACCCACCTCCGGCCGATCCGGTTCCACGACCTCCGCCACTCGACCGCGACGCTCCTCCTGGAACAGGGCGTCGAACTCGTCGTCATCAAGGAACTCCTCGGACACGCGCACATCGGCGTCACCGCCACCGTCTACGCCCATGTCCGGCTCCGCCTCCAACGCGACGCCATCGACCTCCTCGGCCGCGCGCTGCGCAACCCCGACCAGCCCACCACCCGACCCGATGACGGCGATGAACCGCCCGTTTGTGCAGCACCCGTCCACTGACGTTGCCGTCAACTACTGCCGTCAGACGCGCCAGAGGCCCCGCCGGAACGAAATCCGCCGGGGCCTCTGTCATTGACACCTGGAGGACCCGAGGGGAGATTCAACCCCTATATCGAACCTTCATAGATACGTCAGACTGACACTGGAATCAGCCGGATTTAATCGGCATCAATCCCCAAGAATATCGGACTAGCATCAATGTCAACTGCCATAAGCTCACGCAAACACGATGATCACGGAGTTCCCAGAATATTTGCTACAGCTTCATGCACTTGCGTGGCAATAAGGCTCAGCTGCCTGGCTTGATCCACTCCCTTAGTGGCCCTTTCCGCCTGCCACTCAATAAACATCGGAGCAAACCAAATGAGTTTCACAAGCCTTGACTCGATCATCTCTCCCTGCTCCGGAATCTGCGAAAGAAGCGACACGTATGCCCCGCCCGCATCCGGGTCGAACTGTCCCGATCGAAGCTTCCCCAGGAACCCTGACTCATCATCCCATGCCGCATCAAGCAGCTCTAGCAGATCTTCCACAGCAATCTCCTACGGCCAGGTTCCGACGATCGCGTCCGCTGGCACATTCTGCCACACAAGCACCTCAGAGTCCTTCCTGGCATAGGCACTGTGCCTTGGACTCGATGGAAATGGACCATCCGAAATATCCACATACCTAAAGGGGAGGCGATTCAAATCAATTGCCACTACTCCATTTCCTTGATTGTATTTCCCGAATGCAGTTGCCGGATCCTTGCTTGTCGATATCCACGGAGTCAATTTCTTTCCGGCGACATGCGAGAGTGGTGAAACTCCGGCATTCCCAGGAGCTCGCGCCACCAGGCCAACACTCGGATCTTCGGCTCCAGATAGAGCACGAAAAACAATCCCCGGAGCTGCAGTTGCATCGGAAGGAATATCACACTTATCGGCACCGCTCGTATTGTGCACCAAGATCGGCGTGGTCCCGGCCAGCACATAGTACGTGTGGCACGCGCACCCGCCCTACCTGCGTTTTCGCAGCTCAGGCTGTTTTCGGCCTTCCGTTGAGGTGCGCCTTCGGCCGTGGTTGTGCGTGGTTGTTGCCGTCACCACTGCCGTCAATGGTCTAGACCAATCGGGCCGACTGGGTATCTCGGGGCGACTCGGCGGTCGCCTGCGGGGCGGCGCTTGGTCGGGGTGGGGCAGGGCTCGTGCGCCCGCCCTGTGTGGCGGCGCGGGAACGGCTCGGCTTGCGGGGCCTGCGGCGGGCCACCGGCGGCTTCGCTCCCCGCTGGAGGCGTCGTCGGCTGCCGCCTTCGGCGGCCCGGCGGCGGGTGCAAGGGCCGGCCCCCTGGCCGCTCCTGTGCCTGCGATCCGGCCGTAGGACGGTCGTAGGCGACAACTTGCTCTGCCCCTGGGCGGTGCTGGGGTAAGCAGCGCTTACCCCACAACTTGCTCCCATCGGGCACCGGTCGAACCCGCCCACGACCCGGCAGACCGCTGACCTCCGGCATCCGCGAGGGCCTCGGGTGCTGGTCCGGTCTGGGTCGGTCGGCGACGTCGGTCCAGCTCCAACGGGCGGAGCCCGCCTTGAACCTCGTAGAGAAAATCTGGACGCACACCTCCAGCCCCTGGCCGTCCAAGGGCCGACGGGTCAGCAGCCTCGCTCGGTGCCGCCCGCTTCAAGGGCTTCGACGCGGGCACGCAAGGCGGCGAGCTGACCAAGCGTCTCGGCCAGCGCCAACTCCAGTGCCTCGATGCGGGCCGCCGTCCCGCCGAGGGGCGTGTTCCCAGCCTCCCCGTCACCTGAGTCACCGTCGGCGTCAGCGTCGGGGTGGGCGACGAAGGCTCCCTTGCCGGGCCGGGAGATCGCGTAGCCGTCCTGCTTCAGCAGGGCCATGGCCTTCTGCACGGACAGGCTGGAGGCCCCGTATTCCGCCATCAACACGGCCTGCGTCGGCAGCGCGTCCCCCGGCTTCAGCCCACCGGAGCGGATCCGCTCCCGCAGGGCCTCGGCGATGACCTCGAACGTCAGCAACACCGTGCCGCCAGCCGGTCTACGCCCCCGCCGCCCCACCGTCACCGCAGGTCACCCCGCCCTCTCTGCGCCACTACCACCGAAACTCGGCCCGTCCAAACCGGAAAACCAGGCCACAGTACCCGCATCCGAACCACCCACCGAAACAGATGAGGAGGGATGCACTTGAATGCGCTCTTGAAGCGATGCTACCTTCACGCACCGCCGGTGAACACCACCGCTGACCAGGCCAGACGCCCCCGGCCCACCGCCCGCGCCCGCCGTTCCCTCGCGCGCCGGCCACTCGGTTCGCCTCTCCTCTTCTCCCGACTCCTGCCGGAGGTCTGTCCCCATGCCCGCACAGCTCCAACTCCTCTCCCCCGCAACCACCTCCGCTCCGGCTAACGGGGCGTTCGCCGCACTGGCGCTCGTTAGGAGCGCCGGCACGTCCGCGCACAGGGACTCGGCGCTGGAACGCCGGGGTCGCCTGACGGCCCGGTTGGCCAAGCTCGCCGTAGCCGGATACCTCGCGCCCCTGGCCCGGCAAGTCGGTTCGCTGGGCGGCTGCGCCCGCCCGATCCGCATGACAGGGCACCGCACCCGCCTCGATGCTGCCACCGGGCAGATCCTCGACCACTTCGACACCCGCCATCTGCCCGCCGGCGAACTCCTGGTGCGGTGCGGCAACCGCCGCACCACCCGCTGCCCCGCCTGCTCGAAGGTCTACCGCTACGACACCTACCAGCTCATCGCCGCCGGACTACGCGGCGGCAAGACCGTCCCTGCCAGCGTCTCCACCCACCCCCGCGTCTTCGCCACCCTCACCGCCCCCGGCTTCGGCCCCGTCCACAACCAGCCCGGTGCCGCCTCCTGCGCCTGCGGCACCCGGCACGACGACGGCGACCCGCTCCTCGGCACCCCGCTGAACCCGGAGCGGTACGACTACACCGGCGCGGTGCTGTGGAACGCCCACGCGCCCGCCCTGTGGGCCCGCTTCACCACCCACCTGCGCCGTGAAATCGCCCACGCCGCCGGACTCACCCAGCGCACCCTGCGCCACCACGCGACCCTGTCGTACGCCAAGGTCGCCGAGTACCAGAAGCGCGGCCAGATCCACTTCCACACCGTCATCCGCCTCGACGGGCCCACCGGCCCCGCAAGCGCCCCGCCCGCCTGGGCCACCACCGCGCTCCTCGACCACGCCGTCCGCGCCGCCGCGAAGCGGGCCCGCGTCCGGCACCAGCACCGCTCCGCGTCCGAAGAGACCGAGGGGGTGCAGCCGTCGGAGTCCACGGTGTTCGGGTTCGGGCGGCAGATCGACGTTCGTGCGATCCGCGGCACCGACTTCACCGGCGACGCCCCCGTCACCGACCGGCACGTCGCCGCCTACATCGCCAAGTACGCCACCAAGGGAGCCGAGACCACCACCGGCACCCTCGACCGCCGACTCCGCTTCCTCGCCGAACTCGCCCAGCACGACCTCACCGACCACGCCCGCCGCATGATCCACATCGCCTGGCACCTCGCCACCCGTCCCCAGCACGCCCACCTCCGCCTGCGGCAATGGGCCCACATGCTCGGCTTCCGAGGCCACTTCTCCACCCGCACCCGCCACTACTCCACCACCCTCACCCACCTCCGAGCCGAACGCACCACCTGGCGCACCCGCCAAGACGACGCCCAGGAGCGGGCTGGCGAGGGGCGGTCGGTCACTGACCAGCAGAGCGACCGCAGTGACCACGCTGACCTGACCGCCGGTCACACCGACCCCGGTCCCGGTCACCGCGCCGGTCAGCGAACAAGGAGCGGGCGGCGCGTCGGCACGGACACGACCCTGGTGATCTCGCACTGGCAGTACGCCGGAACCGGCCTCCTACCCGAACTCGCCCACCTCGCCGACCTCCTGGCCACCACACCGCGCCCCCGGCCCGAGCAACCGAGCCGCCCCCGGCATGCGGAACGCCCCGGTGACCGGACCGGCCACTCCACCGACCCGCTGACCGCCGCCCCGGCGGAGGTGACCGAGTGACCGCCGACGCCGAACTCCTCACCGTCCCCGAGGTCATGGCCCGCCTCAAGATCAGCCGTTCCACCGTCTACGACCTCATCCGCACCCGGCAGCTCGCCTCCCTCACCATCGGCCGCGCCCGCCGCATCCCCGCCCACGCCCTGACCACCCTCGTCCACCGCCAACTCGAACAGGCAGCCTGATGACCACCCACGACAGCACCCCCGCCCCCAGCACCGGCACCGCTTCGCGCAGGGTCCGCGCCAACGGCGACGGCACCGTCTACCAGCGCAAGGACGGCCGCTGGGAAGCCTCCGGCTACGTCCTCGCCCCCGGCGGCACCCGCAAGCGCATCCGCATCTACGGCACCACCCGCAAGGACGCGCTCGCGAAACTGACGGAGAAGATCGCCGCCAGCAACCGCGGCGTCCCCGTCGTCACCACCCAGGGCAGCCTCGCCGCCTACCTGACGTACTGGCTGGAGAACGTCGCCGTCCACCAGCTCCGCGAGACCACCCACACCCGCTACACCGCCGTCGTCCACCAGTACCTGATACCGGGCCTGGGCCGGAAGAAGCTCGCGAAGCTCACCGCCAAGGACGTCCGCACCTGGCTGAACGAGCTGCGGACCGTCTGCCAGTGCTGCTCACGCGGCATCGACGCCGGACGCGACCCGAACGCGCAGGCCAGCCGCCGCCCGCGCTGCCGCGCGCTCGGCCGCTGCTGCCACAAGCAGCTCTCGCCACTCACGCTCGCCTACATCCACTCCGTGCTCAAGTCCGCCCTGGAGCACGCCGTCCGCGAAGAGGAGATCCCGCGCAACGTCGCCCGCAACGTCCGCACCGGCACACCCCGCCCGCGCCGCTTCAACCCCCTCACCGCCAACGAGGCCCGGCAGTTCCTCGCCGCCGCCCAGGGGCACCGGCTCGCCGCGCTGTTCGAGCTCGCCCTGCGCACCGGGCTGCGCAAGGGCGAACTCCTCGGCCTGCGCTGGGAAGACCTCGACCTCCACGGCGGCATCGCCAGCATCCGCCGCACCCTCCAGCGCACCCGCAGCAGCGGCCTGGCCGGACTGCCGACCAAGACCATCAGCTCCGAGCGGCGCATCGCCCTGCCGGCCTCCTGCGTATTTTCCCTCCGTGCCCACCGCGAGCGGCAGGCACGGGAGAAGGGGCAGGCGGGCCCGGCGTGGCAGGCCAGCGGCTACGTCTTCACACGGCCCGACGGGCACCCGATCGAACCGGCCACCCTCACCCGGCACTTCAACGCCCTGCTCCGCGACGCGCACCTGCGTCCGATCCGGTTCCACGACCTCCGCCATTCGACCGCGACGCTCCTCCTGGAGCAGGGCGTCGAACTCGTCGTCATCAAGGAACTCCTGGGCCACGCCCACATCGGAGTGACCGCGACGGTCTACGCCCACGTCCGGCTCCGCCTCCAGCGCCAGGCGATCGACCTCCTTGGGCACGCGCTCGGCAACCTCCCCGAGACCACCCCCTGGCCCGACGACGGTGGCGAGCCGCCGGTTTGTGCAGCACCCGTCCGCTGACGTTGCCGTCAACTACTGCCGTCAGACACCACAACGGCCCCACCGGAAAGCATCCGGTGGGGCCCTGCATTTCTATCCAGCATACCCCTGAGCATGGAGCCACTCAATGTCATGCATGTACTTCGAGAAGCTCTTTGACCGCTTTGGCGCAACAGCAACTAGCGAGTCAAATGGCGTCTCAGAGAATCGGCTGACCCAGATTCCAGCGTAGGTGGGAAGACTCTCGATCTCGACCCCCTTAAACTTCTCACGCCGCAGGAGAATTTGAGTCTCCGGATCGTACTTAACCAAGTCTCCTGGCACGCAGTAGAAGTCTGCATCCACGAAGCTTGCCTCAGAGATATCGAGCGCCCATTCCACTCCTCGATACCGCTCGACAAGCCCGGCCATGTGACGCTCTCGGTCGGCAAGCCCGCCATGAGGCGGCATGACCATCACTGGCCCGACCTTGCCCTTCAATACGACACGATTGAAGACGCAGCCGTACATCCGGTGAATCTGTTTTGCATTCAGCCCATCAACCGTCAGGTCCTCAAAGTAGACTCCCTGCACCTGACAACGGTCGACCGTGCACCCCTGGATCAGGGCATCCCGCACGACCAACCCGAAGTCGGGGTCATCAAACTGAGCCAGGACACATGAGGTCAGCGTGCTGCCGACCAGCTCCACGCCCGCGTACGTGCGACGCGAGCCAATGAGCCGAGTCCCTTGGATCGATTGGCCTTCGATGCGAACCACCATGACGGGCTCCACCTCCTCACACGATGTTGGCTAAGCCTACCTGAACACTTGGGCCAAGAATTCATCGGACGGGGCATCGTAGGTCATGATCTGATATGGGCTCGTTATATACGATCTTCCCATATGGTCGGCCCATGATCCTCTACTTGGCCCCGTAATATCCACGCCGAATGTCTGGTCACCGACCGTGATATTGAAGTCAGGCACCGGCTGTCCAGGCATTGCATTTCCAAGGTGGGAGATGTTGCCGTCGGCAAGAACTGCCGGGTCAGCTGCTGCTGCACTTTCCACCGAAGATCCGTAGAACATTCGCTGCAAGAACGGCTTAGCCTGCCCTGCGGCAATTTGCTCAGGGCTCAGCGAAGCCCGAACCTCTGCCGCCGAACGACTTGCAGCATTACTCAGCGCAGTCTGCAGTCGTGAATAGCTTGCCCGGCCCGAAACTCCCAAGTTCCCAATGGGGTTGGGGCAGCCGACATTGGTGTTGTGGACCAGGACCGGGACGCCGCCCGCCAGCACATAGTACGTGTGGAGTTGCTGGACGGTGAGGTTCCAGCGGTTGGCGGTGCCGGGGG
This sequence comes from Streptomyces sp. NPDC088194, assembly GCF_040702025.1. Taxonomy (NCBI): domain Bacteria; kingdom Bacillati; phylum Actinomycetota; class Actinomycetes; order Kitasatosporales; family Streptomycetaceae; genus Streptomyces; species Streptomyces sp. NPDC088194. The sequence goes on from NZ_JBFBIV010000013.1 coordinate 138,974, forward strand.
TGGCGTGGGTGCTGAGGACGGTGGCGTGGGTGTCGGTGGCGGTGTTGAGGGCGTCACCTGGCTTGAGTTTGCCGGCGGGGACCCAGGTGTGGGTGGTGTCGTCCCAGAAGGGGTGGTTGGAGGTGGTGTGGAGGGTCGCGGCTTTGCCGTCGGTGCCCTCGATGGTCACGTCAAGGAGGTCCTTGTCGTGGTTGATCCAGACCGCCTGGACCTCGCGGGGGCCCTTGTGCTTGCCGGTGGTCGGGTCCGCGGACTCGACCTCGTCGCCCTTCTTGATCTTCCCGATCGGCTTCGTGTTGCCCTTGGCCAGCAGGACGGGGGTGTCCGGGGAGAAGCTGCACCTCGGTCCGCTACCGCGAGTCTCGTCATCTTGGGCACCCCGGGACGCAGAGCTCGGCGCATCCTTCGAGCCGGAGCTATGGGCATCGTCCGAGCCAGAAGAATGGCTGTTGGGTTCGGCCTTGGGCTTCTCTTTCGAGCCGGTCTTCGGATCGCTGGCCTCGTACCACCTGTCGGGATCGGCAACGCTCGGATCGGGAGGGCCCGGGGAAAGTTCCTCCTCCGGCCCCGGCATGTAGGAGCCGTGGGGAGATTCTTCAGACAATCCAGACGGACCGTGCTCGGAGTCTTCTTCCTGACTCGTGGCATCGTCGCCGGCGATACCGCAGTCCTCGCCCATAGCCGCGCAGGTCGCGGTGAAGGCCGGCCCCAGTGCCATACCGCAAAGCGGCGTCGCCATGCCCCAGGTGAGGAAGTCGCCCCCGCAGGTGACAACAGCGGTACCGTCGGCCAAACCCGCGACCGCCCATGGCGCGACCTCGCCGACCCCTTTCGCAATTGACTTGAGGGTTCCGCTTCCGGGGATGCCCCACCCTGCCTGTGTGGCCGTTCCCGAGCCCGTTCCGTAATCCGTCGCTGTGGTCGCGCCGGTGGAGCCGCCCGAGCCGGCGTCGCTGGACATGCCGGCGCCCATGGCGGAGCCGCCTCCGGCGCCGGCCGTCGGCATGTTCGCCAGACCGCTGGGGTCGCTTCCGCTGGCGGGGTTGTCGGCGGCGTAGCTGTAGCCGCCCATCTGGTTGGGGTCGCCGGCCTCGAAGACTGGGTCGGGGGTGAGGAAGCGGCCGGTGGTGGGGTCGTAGTTGCGGGCGCCGAGTAGGTCCAACCCGGTGGTGGCGTCGGTGGGTTGGCCGAGGTAGCCGTGGTTCTCGTCGGGGGTGACCCAGGTGGTGGGCTTGGTGCCGCGCGGGTTGCCGTACGGGTCGAAGTAGCGGCGGGTCACCGCCAACGAGTCGGCGTCGATCGCGGTGGTGGCGGTGCCCTGGGGGTTGGCGAGCTGGTAGGTCACCGTGCCGGTACTGGAGCGGGTGATGGTGGTGCCGTCGGGTCCGGTGTAATTCCGGAGCGCTGTGCAGGTCTTGGCGGCGACGTTCAGGGTGATCTGCTCGGCGCCGCCGAAGAGGTAGAGGATGCGGGTCTTGTCGAGCCCGTCGACCGCCGATGTCTGCTCCAGCAGGCTACCGTCGGCGTCGTACAGGTACGTGCTGGTGTTCGTGCTCGTGCCCGACGGTGTCGAGACCGTCGCGGTGCGGCCCTCGGCGTCGTAGGTGAGGGTCTGGGTCTGGCCGGGCGGCAGCGCGTTCGTGCCGGTACCGATCGTCGTCCAGGTCTGGCCGGCGCTGCCACAGGTCGTCAGCGTGAGCGCGGTGCGCAGGGTGGACGATCCGCCCGGGTCGCTCACGCACATCGCGGTGTTCGCGACGCTGACGATCGTGCCCGAGGTGGTGACCTTCCACTTCTGCGTGGCGTCGCTGCTGCACGTGTCGAGCGTGACGACGGTGCCGGCCTTCGTGGCGTTGCCGGTGGTGTCCAGGCACATGCCCAGCACCTTCACGGTCCCGTCGGCGCCGAACGCCCATTGCTGGGCGGCGGAGTTGTTGCAGGTGTAGGTGCGGATGACGGCGCCGGGCGCGGTGTTGGCGTTGGCGTCGTCGATGCAGTACTTGACGCCGCCGGTGAGCGCGAACCCGGTGACCAGGGGGCCGGTGGTGGTTTCTTTCCGCGAGACCGTGTCGCCGGCGTTCGTGCCCGCAGGTACGGCGGCGGGGTCGGCGTAGGACGGCGTCTGGGTGGCAGTACCGACCGTGGGATTGCTGGTGGTCGTGGCGCCTGCCTGGTTCGGCAGCGTCGCGGAGGTGGTGCCGTTGACCCCGGCGTACGCGGTGCTCTGCGTGGTGTCGTTGAGCGCGTTGCCGGTGGTGTCGTGGTTCACCATGCCGGTCCGGTCGCCCAGCAGGTCGTAGCTGTACGTCTGCCAGTACGGCGCCGGGCCGCCGACCGTGGGGGCCTTGACCGGCGAGGTCGCGGTGGTCTGGACGGAGGAGGTGTTGCACCCGCCGACCGCTCCCACTGTCGCCGCCGTCGGGTCGGTGATGCCGGCGGTGTCGGTCCAGGCGGCGGTCAGCCGCTGGAAAGTGTCGTAGCTGAAGCACTGCGTGTCGTGCGTGGTGTTGTTCTGCAGGTCGTCGGACGCGGTGATCTCGCCGGCCTGGTTGTAGCGGTAGCTGTCGACGTCGAGTGCGGTCGTCGACGGCTGGACGTGGGTGGTGTTCTGGATGACCCGCCCGGTGGTCTGGTCGTAGGCCGCAGTGGTGACGAGTTCCTTGCCCGGTACGCCGTAGTTGGCCTGCTGGACCCGGCCGAAGGGGTCGTGGACGGTTCCGTCCAGGTAGTTGGGGGTGTTCGAGATCGAGAGGGCCCCGGAGAAGGAGTTGAGGATGTCCGCCCGGTTGTAGGCGTAGGTGATCTCCTCTTTCGGAAGTCCGCCGTCGGCTTGGTAGTCGACCGTGTTGAGCAGGCCCACGCCGTCCGTGTAGCCGACCGATTCCGTGTAGGTGACCGTGCCGCTGCTCGGCGGGCTGGACTGCCCGGCGGCGGGGAACCCGTCCTCGGCTGGCACGGTCAGTGTGCTGCCAAGAGGCTGGTAGTTGGTGTTGTAGCCGGTGACGGCCTGTGTGTACGCCTTGCCGGAAGCGCCTCCGACGTAGCGGGTGGAGGACGTCGGGTAGCCCTCGGCCAGCGTGTCGTATATGTAGGACGCCTGCTCCTTGGTCGGGTCGGGGGTGGCCGACCAGGCACCGGAGTAGGTGGCGGTGACGCGGTTGTCCCAGTCGTAGGTGTAGGAGAGGACCTGGCCGCGCGGGTCGGTGGTCTGGAGCAGGTTGCCCATGACGTCGTACTTGTCGTACGTGCTGGTGCCTGCGTCGGGGTCGGTCTGCTTGGTTTCCTGGCCGAGCAGGTTGTACTGGTACGACCAGGTGTTGCCCGCCGAGTCCTTGATCGAGGAGACCTGGCCGGCCGGGAAGTAGCTGTAGTGGGTGGTGGAGTCAGCAGCAGGAACGGCTCCGGCCGTGCCCTGCGTCCACAGCGCCGTGGTGCCGTTGCTCGCGACGACGGCCACGGTGGAGTCGTTGCGGACCTTGAAGGTGGCTCCCGTGGTGGCCGTCAGGCCGGTGCTCCACTTCGAGGTACCCGTCGTGGTGTAGACGCCGAGATTGCCGTCGGTGCCGAACTTGGCGTACGCGCCGGGATTGCCCGAGGTACCGCTGTGCCAGACCTGCGCCCCTGTGGCCAGCGAGGTGAGGACGAGGTCGCCGTCGGCCTGCATGGTCAGCCGCACGCTGTCGCTGGTGAGCGACGTTCCGGACGGAATGAGCTGTCCGCCGGTGAGGGTGACGTCCTTCGCGGTGTTCTTGACGACCGTGCTCGTGGTCTGGCCCAGGCCGTTGGTGAATGTCGCGGTGGACGGACCGCCGGCCGGAGCAGTGCTGTCCGTCTCGTCCATGCCCGGGTAGGCGGTGGACGTCGACCACTGCTTGATCGCGTTGTGCCACAGCGTGCTGCCGATCGCCCGGCCTTGGCCGTCGTAGTCCGTGGTGGTCTCGGACGGGATCTCGTCCTCGTTCGCCGCGAACAGCGTGCTGGAGGGAGGCGTGTTCGGCTCGGAGTAGGCGGCGTAGGAGATCGTCGGCCAGCCGTGGGAGTCGTAGAAGGTGTCGGAGATGACGCTGCCGTCGTCCGCCGCCGAGTCCTGCTGCGTCTGGCGGGGCTGGAGCATCCCGTCGTAGATGGTGACGGACGTCGCGTAGCTGTCGTCGTCGCGACGTGTCTTGGTGGTGACCGCTGTCGGATCACCGGGGTGGGTGATGGTCCCGCCCGGCGCCGCCACCGCACCGGGGTCGATCGAGTAGCTGTATGTCATGTCGGCGCTCTGCGTCGCCTTGTCGCGACCGGGCAGCCAGACAGCGGTGCGCCGGCCCAGAGCGTCGTACGTCGTGTCCGTGGTGCGCCCGTTCGGGTCGACGCTCTCCGTCGTCACCCCCCGCAACGGATCGAACTCGGTGATGACCTTCCACTGCTTGCTGTTGTACGTCTCGGACTTGGTCGGCGCCGTGTTGCCGCCGGAATTGCTCCAGGCCGGACTGAAGTCGGTGTGCGTCTTCTGGCCGGTCGCGTCGACCGCGTCGGTGATGCGGCCTGCGCCGTCGTAGGCGGTGCTGGTGGTGGTCCGCCACTGCTCGGTGCCGCCGGTGTAGGAGGTGGCAGCCCGTACAGCAGTGGGCTCGCCGGTCGGCGAGACGGTGCCGAACGTGCCCAGCGACGTGAGCGTGCCGTTGTAGTAGGTCTGCCCATCCGAGATGAGGTTGTCGGCACTCACCGGGTCCGAGCAGGGGCCGGCATGGGAGGTGACCTGGTCCGGATAGGACAGCATCATGGTGTTGCCGGCCGGCGCCATGGCGTACGAGGTGGTCGCGCACGTCTCCTGGCTCGCGTCGGACACGTCGCCTTGAGAGTCGACGCTGATGGGTCGGCCTTGGCCGTCGTAGGCCGTGTCGGTACGCGACTGCCGCCACTTGGTGTTGGCGAGCAACGTGTACGTGCGGGCCTCGGAGGCGGTGGCCCGATGTGCGGTCAGGGCGGGCAGAGTGGACAAGGCGGGTTCACTGGCACCCGGGTTGTCGTCCTGGGTCCAGGACGTCCAGGCGGTCCTGGCGTGGCTGGCCGAGGTGGTCAGGGAGAACGGACCGTTGACGGTCTCGGCGTCGATGGTGCCGCCGGCCGACTTGTACGTGTCCGTCTCCAGCGCGGTGCCCGCGAGCGCGTCGGAGTCGGTGACGGTCTCGACCGTGCTGCCGTCGACCTTCGCGTCGACGCTGACCGAGCGGCGGGTGCCGTCGGCCTTGTAGTCGCCGTCCATGCCCTGCAAGTAGGTGGTGGTCTGCTGGGTCACCGGTTCAGGAGCAGCTCCGGTCTGGACGGTGACCGTGTGGAAGCCGCGGAACTGGTCCCAGGTGCGGTACTGGTCGTCCGTCAGGTCCGAGTCGTCGCGGTGCCATGCCGCGTCGCCGTAGCCGTAGGTCGTGACCTGCGCTTCCGAGCCGGCCGGAATCTTCTGCGCGTCCGGCTTGTACTGGGCCGCGATCGTGAGGTCCGACGCCGTCACCTGATGGACCGTGACCTTGTTGAACCAGTCCTCGATCGGCTTGGACGCGCCCGGGACCGTCCAGTAGACCGGATAGCAGGAGTTGGTGTTGGAGTCCGCCATCGAGTCCGACAACGACTTCCCGGCGCATGGTGTCTCGTTGTAGTCCACCGCGACGGACTCGCCGGTCTCGGTCTGGATGGACGAGATCCGGGGGCGGTACAGAGGGGGCGCGGCCGGCTCGAAGTCATTGACCCGGTTGTCGATCTCGGTGCCGGTGAACGCGATCTCGTTCAGCGAGATGTCGCTGTTGCCGTTACCGTAGGTGTCCTTGCCGGTGTGCTGGATCGACTGGAGCCACATCACGGCCTGGAGCGAACCCGCGTCCTTCGGGTCGACACTGGAGCCGGTGACCGGGTCGACCGAGCCGCCCGCGTCGGAGTACACCTGGCCGAGCTTGTAGCTGTCGACCGGAAGGAGCTTGTCGGTCGACGCGTCCTTGACGTGGACCTCGGTCGTGATGGTGTCGAGCCGCGTGGTGCTCCAGAAGGTGGGCCCGCCGATGATGCAGACGTTCGCGGGCACGGTGGTCGAACCATCCGGCAGCTTCGTCGTGTCCGTGGAGTCGCAGTTCAGGTCGTACGGCACGTCCGGCCAGTGCGGCGCCGAGGAGTCCGTCAGGTCGGCGGCGTCACACTTCGTGTACGAGGACGTGGCCTGGCATCGCTGATCCGACGCGAAGTCCACCTGGGCAGAAGGCGTACGGTCGGCCTGCTCGTCGGCGAGCGTGTAGCCGTAGCTGATCGACTTCAGCGTGCCGCCGCGGGTGTACGGCGTCAGGGTGCCGGTGTCGCCGGTGGCCGCCTGGCCGCCGCCCAGGTCGTAGTAGTTCTCCTCCGTGGAGTAGTCGTAGCGCTGCACGAACCCGGACGGCGACACGACGAAGTCGAGGTTCCACCGCCAGCCCTCGGGGTCGGCGCACTTGGACGCCTTGCCCTTGGCGGAGTCGTAGCACGGGTCGGCCGACTGGGGATGGAGCACAGGCACGCCCCAGGCCGACTGCGTGGAGTCGTCAGACGGTGTGCCTGACTGCGGCTTGCCCGCGGTCCCGGCCGCCGTGGGGCTGTGGTCGGCACCGAAGTACGCGGCGGTGCCGTCCGTCGTCAGAACCCGGTAGTACAGGCCGTCCTGAAGGCCGTTCGCGGCCCCGGACAGTTCCTGCACGACGGTGCCGTCATCGCCCTGGAGCCGCCACTGCGCGACCTCGCCGGAAACACTGGAATCCTTGCCGTCGGGCACCAGTACGCCCGAGTGGGCCCCGAAGGAGATGGTGGCGTTGTCCCCGCCCCAGCACTCGTCACCGGAACCCTTGAGGATCTTGTTCCCGCTGCTGTCCAGCAGGGTGCTGCACGGGCGGTACTTGCGCTCGACGAAACCCGGCTGGTAGTCCCAGCCGTCCCCGATCCACGAGGACTGCGAGTTGCGGGCCGAGGTCTCGCCGTCGGTGGACTGCGAGTCGTAGGACAGCGCCACGGCCGGCGCGCTGCCGCCCACGGCGGCCGGGACGTCGATCGGGTAGGAGTACGTGAAGGCTCCGGTGGCGGACGCCTGCCACGTGCTCGACGGGGTCAGCGAGGTGGCCGCGTAACTTCCCTGCGATCCGCTGCTCCCGGACGTGACCGCGAGAGCGGTGGTGGCCGCCGTCGCGGTGGCGTTCGAGCCGGAAGCCTTGCTCTGAGCACCGTCTGTTGCCGTCGTGGGGGGGGGGGGCCCCCCCCCCCCCCCGGGCCGGGGGGCCGAGGGGGGTGGCGGGCGGGGGGTGGAGGGGGTGGGGGGGGGCGTGGGGGGGGGGGCGGCCG